>NZ_JBEZEV010000030.1:0-67455 GCF_040649055.1 Micromonospora sp. NPDC049060 | reverse complement strand
GACGGTCGCCCACTGGCGACGGGTGCCGGGGGTCGCGCTGACCCCGACGGGAATCACCGCCAGCGCCTCCCACGGCACGTGGACGTGCCGCAGCGGGTCGCCGGCGGTCGCGCCGGAGCGCACCCGGTCGATCCAGGCCTCGACGTCGTCGGCGGTACGCGGCATGGCCGACGACAGGTTCTCGTGACCGTCCTCGGTGACCAGCACGTTGTCCTCGATCCGGACGCCGATGCCGCGGAACTCCGCCGGCGCCAGCAGGTCGTCGGCCTTGAAGTACAGGCCGGGCTCGACGGTCAGGATCATCCCGGGCTTCAGCTCGCCGTCCATGTACTCCTGACGCAGCAGCATCTGACAGTCGTGCACGTCCATGCCCAGGTGGTGGGACGTGCCGTGGACCATCCACCGCCGGTGCCAGCCGCCGCTCTCCCGGTCCAGCGTCTGCTCGAGGGTCACCCCCTCCGGCAGCAGCCCCCACTCGTGCAGCCGTCGGGCGATGACCACGTTCGCGGCGGCGTGGATGTCGCTGAACTTGTTGCCCGGCTTCACCGCCGCCAGGCCGGCCTCCTGCGCCTCCAGGACCGCCTCGTAGATCTTGCGCTGCACGTCGGTGAAGCGGCCGGTCACCGGGAGGGTGCGCGTGATGTCGGCGGTGTAGAGGGAGTCGACCTCGACACCGGCGTCCACCAGGATGAGGTCGCCCTCGCGGACCGGACCGGTGTTCTTCGTCCAGTGGATCGTGTTGGCGTGGTCGCCGGACGCGCAGATCGTCTCGTAGCCGATGCCGTTGCCGTCGTGGCGGGCGTACAGGCCGAAGAGACCCTCGACCCACCGCTCGCCGCGCTCCTTGCCGACGGCCTCGGGCAGCCCGGCGATGATGGCATCGAAGCCCCGGTGGGTGGCGGCGATCGCCTTGCGCATCTCGCCCACCTCCCACTCGTCCTTGCACAGTCGCATCCCCGACAGGTGGCGGGCCAGCTCCTCGTCCGCCTCGTGCTGCTGCGTGACCGACGCGGGCGTCTCCGCCTGGGCCCGGGTCTCGTCGACGAGCCGGGCGAGCCCGCCGTCGGCCCCCCGCACCACGCGCACCACGGTCGCGCCGGCGTCCTTGGCCAGGACGTCCGGGAGCGAGTCGATGTGCCGGGTGCCGATGCCCAGCCGCTGCTCGATCTCGCGCATCGTCGGGCGGGGTCCGACCCAGAACTCGCCGAACCGGGAGTCCGCGAAGAACTCCTCGCTGTCGCGCGGCGCGAGCGGCCGGAAGAACAGGATCGCCTCGTGGCCGTCGGGCCTGGGGTCCAGCACCAGGACGCTGTCGGGCTCGGTGTCGAACCCGAGACCGGTCAGCCAGGCGAAGGCCGTGTGCGGGCGGAAGGTGTAGTCGGTGTCGTTGCTGCGCACCTTGAGGCCGCCGGCGGGGATGATGAGGCGCTCGCCCGGGAACCGGCGTGACAAGGCCGCCCGGCGGCGGGCCGCGTGCTCGGCGACCTCCGCGCGCGGGACAGGTGCCGCATCCGTAGTGGCCCAGCCGGAGGCGATGAAAGCGCGGAATGCGTCGCTCGTCGGGGTGTTACGGTGGCTGGCTTTCACCTGCTCGTCGCTTGTCATGGCCGATATCCTGCCACGCGCTGCGGAGCCACGGCAAAGCTGCCGCGACCCTCGACTGTGGCCCTGGAGCGCCCCGGCGGCAGGCGTGGTCGCGGTCGTCACCGCCGGGCGTCCGGCGCGGAAGCGGGTATCGACGTTTGTGTCCACGGCACGGGCCGGAGAGTTTTGCCGAAACGCCACAATCGATCGACGCCTTGACATCCGTTGTAACATTTCCGGAGCCGCTCGATCGGCATCCGTGGCGCGCTTGTGAACGCCGCCGTTTCCGCTTTGTTTGATCCGACCGTCCGATGCGGTCGCCAACTCACGGAAAGCGAAGTGTCCATGCAATTGTCTGCGTTGAGTTCTGCGGTGAAGACAGCTTTCGGCAGTGATTCGCGTCGTCGGGGCAGGCGGATCGCCGTCGCGGCCGCGCTCGGGGTGGCGCTCGTGGGCGGGGCGGGCGCGGGTGCCGCGGCCGTGGCCCCCGCGCCGCCGCCGGAGCCGGCCGCGGCGCCCGTCGGCGGCCACGCCGTACGCCAGGGCAACGTCACGGTCGACGGCGCGAGCCTGCGTTACACCACCAGCGGGAGCGGCTCGCCGCTGGTGCTGCTGCACGGCTGGCCGCAGACGTCGTGGGTGTGGCACAAGGTGCTGCCCAGCCTCGCCCAGCAGCACACCGTGATCACGTTCGACCTGCCCGGCCTGGGCGCCTCCACGGCCCCGGCCGGCGGCTACGACAAGGCCACCACGGCGCGCCGGATCCGGCAGGCGGTCAACCAGCTCGGCTTCACCCAGGTGGCCCTGATCGGTCACGACCTCGGTGCCATGGTCGCCTACAACTACGCCCGCGACTTCCCCACCGAGGTCACCCGGATCGGCGTCGTCGAGAGCCCGCTGTCGGGATTCGGACTGGAGAACTTCTACGGGATCAGCTGGCACTTCCTCTTCAACGCCTCACCCGCGCCCATCCCGGAACGCATCATGGACAACGAGGACGTCCCCACCTATCTGGGAATGCTCTTCGACCGCGCGCAACATCCGGAGGCGATCGACCGCAACGTCTACTACCGCGCGTATTCCGACCCGGCGAAGCGGACGGCGGGATACGAGTACTACCGGGCGTTCAAGGCCGACGCCGCCGACAACCAGGCCCACGCGCAGTCGAAGCGCCTGACCATTCCCGTGATGGCCATGGGCGCCCAGTCCGTGTTCGGACCCGCCGTCGCCGCCTCCTACCAGCAGGTGGCCGACGACGTCCGCACCGTCGTGGCCCCCGACACCGGCCACTGGATCGCCGAGGAGAACCCGACCTTCTTCAGCGCCTGCGCGTTGCTCTTCTTCGGACCCTCCACCGGCACCCCGTCCAGCCCTGAACTCACCAACTGCGCCCCCTGACCGAGCCCCTCCCGCACGTACCGCGCCACGGCGGGGGCGACAGGCGTCGACCGGGCCGGCGGTGGCGACGCCGCCGTCCCCTCCGGTCGACCCGGCTGCCCCGCCGTGGCGTCGGCGTCCGTCGCCGGCCCGGCCCGGCCCGTGGAGATGTGATCGCGGACGAGTGGGAGCGGCGGCGTCCGACGCCCCCGGCACGGTCGGGGGCCCGTGGGCCTAGCTGTCCGCATAGACGAGGTCCAGCACGTCGGTGCGCCCGGACCAGCGCAGTTCGAGGTGCCAGCAGCCGGCCCGCGGCAGGTCGACGATCGACGGCCCCGGACCGCCGGCGACCTCCCGGGTCACCCGGGTTCCGGCGCCGTCCAGGGTCGCGGTGATCCGCAGGGCGTCCGGGGTGGTCGCGGCGGGGGGCGTCGCGACGGGACGGGCGACCCAGAGGATCTTGTTGTTCGTCCCGTGCTTCCTGGACCGGCTCAGCGGGTGTCCGAACAGCACCGCGACGATCTCGCCGCGCGCGCCGAGGACGTGCGGCATCCGGGTGCTCCCGCTGAACCCGGCGTCCGCCCAGTCGGGCAGCGGCCCCGTCTCGACCCGGGAACCGCAGCCGTCGGTGGCGCCCGCGGCCGTGCCGGCCGACGCCGTCACGGCCGGAAGGGCAGTCTGCGGGGCGGGCGGAGAGGCGGCCTGCGGGGCGGGCCGTCCCGCTGTCGTACACCCCGCCACCAGGACCACTGCCCCCAGCAACACCCTGCGCGCTGAACCCATCTCACGCCTCCCGACGACCTGCTCGTGCTTTCTCACTGTCGGGACACCGGCCGGCTCCCCCGGGTTCCCGACCCGGGCCTGCGGGTCGGTGGGCCCCCGGACCGGCACGACCGCCACTAACCCAGCGACCTGGCGATCTCGATCGCCTCGGGCCTGGTGAGGTCGCCCTCGATGCGGTAGCTGACGTCGCGCCCCTGCCAGATCAGGGTGGAGGCGGCGAGCCGCGCGGTCTCCACCCGGACGGTGCCGGCGCGATCCACGTAGGAGACCGGGTGCGGGGCGCCGATCCAGACGGCGAAACCGCCGTCGACCTGGACCCAGCTGGCACCCGCCGCGCTGCTCTCCTTGTGGAAGGCCAGGTCGAGGCGGCCGTCGAAGGCGTCGATGCGCAGCGCTCCCCCGCGGTAGAGCAGCGTCGCCACCCGGCAGAAGCCCGCACCGTCCGGGTCGGCGACCAGCACCTGCTCGGGCGGGCCCAGCTTCGTCGGGGTGCGGACGGGGAAGCGCACCTTCCGCTGCGCCTCGGCCACGGTGGCGGGCCGCTGCGTCGGCAGTGGGGAGGCCGCGCCGGTGGGACGCGCCGGGTCGGGCGTCGTGGCGATCGTGATCCCGGCGAAGCGCAGCAACCCGGCGGCAGCGTCGGCGAGGGCGGCGCGCCCCGGCGGCAGCGCCGCCACGACCAGGGCGGCGAGGGCCACGGCGACGAGGTGGCGCCACCGGCGTCGCCTCGGCGGGGGCGCGGCGAGGCGTGCGCGTACCCGGGCGGTCACGTCGGGCGGGTCGGGCGTCTCCAGCCAGGTGGCGAGGTCGCGCAGTTCGCGTTCGAGGTCATCCACGGCGCACCTCCGCGACGTCGAGCAGGCCACGACCGGAACGACGCCTCTCCCCGGTAGCGGGAGATCTTGCGATGACCCTTCACGAACGCCTCCTGGATGACGTCCTCCGCGTCCGGACCCGCGCCGAGCAGCACCGCCGTCCGATACGCGGACGCGGTGTGCCGGGCGACCAGGAGTTCGTACGCCTCCAGGTCGCCCGCCCGGGCGCGGGTGACCAGGTCGTCGTCGTTCAGGGGTACCTCCGATGGGGACACGTAGATGACACCACCGGCGCCCTGCGGGTTCCGCCGCGTCGCGAAAGACGTGTCCGGCCGCGTCCGTCGCCGTCCCGCCGGCCACGCCGGAGTTCGGCCCGGTCTGTAGCAATCCTTCTTGACGATTCATCGATGCGTAGCTAAGTTTCAGCCATCCGGACTGAGAGGTCGTCGTCGATGAAGGCCCGACTCGTTACCGCGACCGTCCTGGTGGTCACCCTGTCGACCACCCTCGCACCGCTGCCCGTCCAGGCCTCCGCCGCGCCCGCGCGCCCACCGGGCGGCGAGCACGGCTGGGTGACCTCGACGCTGCGGCACATGAGCCTGCCGCAGAAGGTCGGCCAACTCTTCGCCACCTACGTCTACGGTGCCGACGCCACCGAACCCTCGGCCGCCGACCGCGCCGCCAACCGCGCGGCGTTCGGCGTCGAGACGCCCGCCGAGGTCGTCGACCAGTTCCACCTCGGCGGCGTCTGCTACTTCTCGTGGTCGCGCAACCTGGACAGCCCGCGCCAGATCGCCACCCTCTCCAACGGGTTGCAGCGGGCCGCCGTCGGCGACGGCACGAAGGGGCGGGTGCCCCTGCTCGTCTCCACCGACCAGGAGCAGGGCGTGGTGCTGCGCATGCCCGCCCCCGCCGCGCAGTTCCCCGGGTCGATGGCCCTGGGCGCCGGGCGGTCCCCCGCCGCCGCGCGCGAGGCCGCGAAGATCACCGGACGCGAGCTGCGCGCGGTCGGCATCCACCAGCCGTACGCGCCGATCGCCGACGTCAACGTCGACCCCGGCAACCCGGTGATCGGCGTACGGTCCTTCGGCGCCGACCCCCACCTGGTGTCCGAGCTGACCGCCGCCCAGGTCGCCGGGTTCCAGGACGGCGCCGGCGTGACCGCGGTGGCGAAGCACTTCCCCGGCCACGGCGACACGGCCACGGACAGCCACACCGACCTGCCGGTCATCGACCACACCCGACAGGAGTGGGACCGGATCGACGCGCCGCCGTTCCGGCGGGCGATCAGCGCCGGCGTCGAATCGATCATGACGGCGCACATCGTGGTACCCGCGCTCGACCCCTCCGGCGACCCGGCCACGCTGTCGCCGACGATCCTCACCGGCGTGCTGCGCGGCGAGCTCGGTTTCCGGGGGGTCATCGTCACCGACGCGCTGAACATGGCCGGCGTGCGGCGCAAGTACGGCGACGACCGGGTGCCCGTGCTGGCGCTCAAGGCCGGCGCCGACCAGCTCCTGATGCCGCCGGACCTGCGGCTGGCCCGGGACGCGGTGCTGCGGGCCGTCGCCACCGGCGAGCTGACCGAGCGGCGGGTGGACGAGTCGGTCCGGCGCATCCTCGCCATGAAGTACCGGCAGGGCCTCGCCCGGTCGCCGCTGGTCGACGTCGAGCAGGCCGTACGCACGGTCGGGGCGCCCGAGCACCTCGCCGCCGTCGCGCGGGTCACCGACCCGACCCTCACCGCCGTGCGCAACGACGCGGGGCTGCTGCCGCTGGACCCCGCACAGCGCTCGGTGCTGGTCACCGGCTGGAACAGCGCCGCCTTCGCGCCGGTCGAGACCGTCGCCGACGGGTTCACCGCCCGCGGCGCCCGGGCCACCGCCCGGCCCGCGACCCTGCCCTCGGATCAGACGATCGCCGCGACGGCCGCGCTGGCGGCCGGGCACGACCTCACCGTCGTGCTGACCAACAAGGCGTGGGACACGACCGTCACCGATCCGCGCGGCACCCAGCGGCGTCTCGTCGCCGCGCTGCTCGGCACGGGCAAGCCCGTGGTGGTGGTCGCGGTGCGGGACCCCTACGACGTCGCGTACCTGCCGGGCGTGACCACCTACCTGGCGACCTACTCGTACACGCGGGCGGCGATGGACGCCCTCGTCCGCGCGCTGCACGGCGAGTTGTCCCCCCGTGGGCGGCTTCCCGTCACGATCCCCACGGCCGAGGGCGCGGGCACCGTGCTCTATCCCTACGGCCACGGCATGAGCTGGTAGGAGGCAACCCACCATGTCGTCGCTCCGCCCACCCGCGCTCCGACCACTCGCGATCGGCCTGACCGTGGCCGTCCTGGGCGCGGCGCTGCCGGCCACGGCGGCCTCGGCCACGCCGCCGCCGGCCGGCTCGGCGCCGCCGGTCGTCACGCCCGCCGACATCCACTTCCGGCACGACACGCTGCGGCCCGGCCACGCCCGCCAGGTCGGTCTGCTCCCCGAGCACGTGGACCGCATGCCCGCCGACCTGGCGGCGTACCTCGAGCCGACGCCGGACCACCCCAACCATCCCGCGTACGCGGGCGCCGTGGTCCTGGCGGCCAAGGACGGCGTGGTCGTGCAGCACGCCGCGGTGGGTGCCGCGGTGAAGTACGCCGCCGTCGGCCCGCCGCCCGGGCTGGCAGGGGTGGAACTCCCCGCCGACGAGCAGATCCCGATGCGGCCCGACACCATCTTCGACCTGGCGTCGGTGTCGAAGCTGTTCACGACCATCGTGACCATGCAGCAGGTCGAGCGGGGACGGGTGGACCTCGACGCGCCGGTCGCCCGGTACGTCCCGGAGTTCGCCGCCGGCGGCAAGGCGGCGGTCACCGTACGGATGCTGCTCACCCACACCTCGGGTCTGCCCGCCTTCGTCCCCCTGTGGAGCAGGTACCCGACGCCGGCGGAGCGGTTCGCCGCCGCGCTCGCCACGCCGCTCGCGCCCGGTGCGGAGCCCGGTACCCGGTACGTGTACTCCGACCTCGGGCTGATCGCGCTGGGTGTGCTTGTGGAACGGGTGACCGGCCGCCCGCTGGACGCGCTCGTCGCCGACGGCGTCACCGCCCCGCTGGGCATGACCGACACCGGCTACAACCCGGGGCCGCAGCGGCGGTCGCGGATCGCCGCCACCGAGTACCAGCCGTACGCCGGCCGGGGCATGGTCTGGGGTGAGGTGCACGACGAGAACGCGTGGTCGCTCGGCGGCGTCGCCGGGCACGCGGGGGTGTTCTCCACCGCGGCGGACCTGGCCGTGCTCTGCCAGTCCCTGCTCAACGGCGGCGAGTACCGGGGGCGGCGCATCCTGCGGGCGGACACGGTGCGCGCGATGCTGGTCAACTACAACGCCCCGCTGGAGCAGGCCTACCCCGAGAGCGATCGCGGGCTGGGCTTCGAGCTCGACAAGCACTGGTACATGATGGGGCTCTCCTCCCCGGTGGCGTTCGGGCACACCGGCTTCACCGGGACGTCGATCGTCGTCGACCCGCTCTCCCACTCGTTCGTCATCCTGCTCAGCAACCGGGTGCACCCTGACCGCGGCTGGGGCAGCAACAACGTCGCCCGGCGCGCCGTCGCGCGCGATCTCGCCGAGGCGATGCCGGTGCGACCCCGGTCCCGCGAGGCGTGGCGGGCCGACCCGCGCGACCTCGCGACCGTCACCCTCACGGCCCCGCTGCGCCGGGCGGCGCGGGGCGGCACGGCGAGCTTCCTGTTCTGGTACGACACCGAGCCCCGCTTCGACAGCGCCCGCTTCGAGGTCTCCACCGACGGCGGAGCGACGTGGGCTCCGGGACGCCTGCTGCTGCGCCACGCCGACCGGCGGTGGAGCAGCGACGGCACGGTCACCGGCCACGGCGGCCGGGTCTGGTGGCAGGTCTCGGTCGAGTTGCCCGACCGGGCGACCCACCTGCGCTTCAGCAGCACCACCGACGCCTCCAGCCAGGGTCGGGGCGTCTACGTCGACCGGATCGTGGCCGCGGACCGGGACGGGTTGCTCTTCCAGGGCGAGGGCGCCGACGCAGCCCGGCTCGTTCCCGTCGGCTGGTCGCCTGCCCGCGCCTGACCCGGGCACGGCGCGCCCCGGCCGGCGTCGCCCGTGCCACCAGCGCCGGCACCAGAAGCTCACCGCCCGGCCGGCGCCGCGGCGTCGGCCGGAGTCTCGAAATCGCCGGCGGCGCCGGCCGAGGCGTGACGATTCGCCGGACCGACGCGGGGTTTCCGATCGCACCTGCCAGGCCATTGTCGGTCGTCGAAACCGCGCGCCCGAAGAGCACATCGCGCCGAACAGGGTCAAGCCACCATGAAGGGCCACGACCCGACTCGGCCCGCCGAATGCAGTCAATTTATCGACGCCTACGCGTCACCGTTTTTAACCGAAGCGAGACGAGCCACCACTAGGGTCAGTGGACCTATTGATCGGCGTCGTGGCTGAATCTGTCCCCGGGTTGGGTGGGGAACCGGAAGGGGTGGGAATGAGGGGGGTGGCTCCGCTGGTCATCGGCATCGCCTCTTCGCCGGCCGAACGCAGGCAGCTCGCGCGTCTGCTCGGTGGGACCGAGGCGTTCCTGATCGTCTCGAGCGTCGACCAGGCGCGCACGTTCCTCGGCGTGCCCGGCACACCGGTGCTTCCGCCCGCGCCCGTCGTGACGGCCCCACGCGTCGTGGCAGCCGAACCGGTCGTGACGGCCGGACCAGTGGCGGTCGGCCCTGTCGTGACGGCCGGGGCCGGGCATGGCATCGGGGCGCCGCCGACCGACCTGAGCGTCGACTCCGACCGCCGGGTGCTGCGCTGGCTGGACCGCGAGGTCGAGTTGACCCGCCTGGAGCACGACTTCCTGCGGTGCCTGGTCGGCGCGCCCGGGCAGGTCTGGACCTACGAGCGGCTGCACCTCGAGGTCTGGGGCAACGTGCACCTCGGGCGGGGCTCCGACATGCACTCGGTGGTGCGCAGGGTGCGGCGCAAGCTCGCCCGGCTGGGTGCCTCGGCGTCGATCCACGCGGTCCGGGGGGTCGGCTTCCGTCTCGCGTCGATCTGACCCGTCCCGCCTCTTCGAGGCCCTCCGACGCGGTCCGGCCCGCCTGGTCGCAACCAGGCGGGCCGGATCTGTCAGCTGACGGTCGGCGTCAGCAGCGCACGGGAGACAACGCGAAGTCCTCCACCGTGGGGGTGGTGGTGTTGATCCTCGTCTGCCGGGTCTGGGGCTTCCAGCCGTCCTTGGCGACGATCATCGTCAACGGGTTGTTCCGACGGTCCATCCAGTAGGCGTACTTGCCCTCGGCGTCCGTGGAGAACGTCCAGGACATCGCCCACGAGTCGACCTGCACGGTGGCACCGGAGAGCGGCGAGCTGGCACCCTGGCAGCTCGTCCCGGTGACCGTGCCCGTCAGCTTGCCCCAGGTGGTCGGCTGCAGCACGTTCATCGTGACCGCGACCGGCTCCACCGTGTACGGGGTGTTCTCCTTGATGGCGACCGAGGCGGTGTAGGTGCCGGGCTGGTCCACGTTCGCCGTCATGCCGACGTTGACCGTGACGGCCTCGCCCGGCGCCAGGGTGGCCGCCGTCTTGTCGATCGTCATCCAGCTGACGTCGGCGGTGCTGACGGCGCACTCCTCGAACCCGGGCAGCGCCTCGCTGTCCCGCGTCGCGGTGAAGCCGCCGGAGGAGCCGCCGACCTTGTAGAAGCCGCACGCCGCGCCGCCGCGGTAGCGCGCCGTGTTGGCGTTCGGCAGGCTCGACCACGAGGAGGTGGCCGGGTCGTAGGCGAAGCCCACGTTGGTGATGGCGCCACCCTGCGAGCCGCCGACGACCAGGAACTTCCCGTTGGCCACAGCGAACGAGCTGGCCCAGTTGTCGGCCGGCGCGTCGGCGATGGCCGTCCAGGTGTTGGCGCCCGGGTCGAAGGCGTAGCTCGCCTTCTGCGCCGCGGAGCCGTCGTTGCCCCCGGTGCAGTAGACGACGCCGTCGATCCCGCCGCAGGAGAGGAAGGCCACCGACTTCGGGTAGTCCGCCAGGGTCTCCCAGCTGTCGCTGGCCGGGTCGTACCGCACGACGTCGTTCGACATCGGCGTGCAGGACGCCGTGGTGCAGCCACCGACGGCGTACAGCTTGCCGCCCGCGACCGCCTGACCGGCGGCGGAGCGCGGCGCCGGGTTGTCGGCCTTCTCCGTCCAGGTGTTGGCCGCCGGGTCGTACGACCAGGTGGTGCCGTCCGGGCCGGCCGCCGCCCAGCCGCCGGTCGCGATGATCTTGCCGTCCAGGACGCCCACTGTCATGGCGGTACGAGCGCCGGGCAGATCGGCGATCGCGGTCCAGGTCTGCGCGACCGGGTCGTAGGCGTAGTTCTTTGCCGAGGACGCCGAGCCGGTGCCGCCGGCGATGGAGTACACCTTGCCGCCCAGGTTGACCACCCGGTTGTCCATCACCACGGCCGGGTAGTTGGCGATGTCGGTCCAGGGCGCGGCCTGCGGGCCGGCCTCGGGCGACGCCGCCGCCGTCGACTTGCCGGACGTCTTCGCCGCGAACGAGGTCGGGACCTCGAGCCGCTGCACCGGCGCGCCCTGGGAGCCGAGCACCTCCTGCTTGCTCATCCGGGACCCGTCGGCCCGCAGCAGCTCGAACCCGCCGGGACGCTCACTGAACTCGACGGAGACCGGGGCCCCGCCGGTGTTCGTCACCGTGAACGCCTTGGTGACCTTGCCGCTGGGCATCCGGGCCGTGCCGGTGACCTGGGCCGGCTTGACCGACAGGCGGCCGGCCGCGAGCTGGAAGTTCGCCGCCGTGGCCCAGTCGGCCTGGACGTCGACCTGCTTGCTCTGGCTGACGTAGTTGCCGGCCCGGGCGGTGAACTTGTGGGTGTCCGTCAGCGTCGAGAACAGCCAGTAGAAGCCGTCCCCCAGCCCGGTGTCGTCCGGGGTCGCCACGGTGGTGGCCTTCTCCGCCGGCCGGTCGTCGCTGGTGACGGTGGCGCCGTTGACGTAGCCGTTGTCGTTCTTGTCGCGGACGTGGCCGAGCACCAGACCGCCGTCGATCGGCGTGCAGGTGAGCTGGCTGCCGATCAGGACGTTGTCGATCGACCACCACCACTCGTACGAGGCGTCGTAGTAGCGGAACCGGACCCGCGCCTGGGCCTGGCCCGCGGCCTGCGGGATGGCGACCTCGGTCACCTTCGGGCCACGGACGTCGGCCGCCTGCCGGAGCACGTTGGTCCAGGTGGTCCCGCCGTCGAGGCTGAGGTCGACGTCGGCGCGGTCGCTGCCCAGCCAGTTGTAGTCCTGGTTGAACCGGATGACCGGTGCGGTGACGCCGGTCAGGTCGACGACCGGGCTGACGAGCGAGGTGTCCTGCTTGCCGCCGGAGCCGTACTCGTCGCTGTCGACGATCGCGAAGTTGCCGGTGCCGCCGGTCAGGTTGCCCCGGGCGCCGTCGTCCGTGAACTTCCAGACCTGGCCACTGGCGGCGTGGTCCACCACGGACCAGCCGGCCGGCACGGTGCTGCCGTCGAAGGTCTCGTACTCGCCGTCGGAGCCGAAGCGGTAGCCGGGTGCGGTCGTGCAGGCGTTGGTCTGCACCGGCACCGCCACGTTGGCCGTGGCGTTACCCGTGCCGACCACGACCTGCTTGGTCACCGTCTGGTAGCCCGGGTACTGCGACTCGACCTTCAGGTCGTAGGTGGCGCCGGCCGGCAGCTTGAGGCTGTAGCGGCCGTTGACGGGGGTGGTGTAGTCGGACACGCCCGACTGGCCCTGCACGGTCACCTTGGCGTAGAGCGGCCAGCCGTGCCCGGAGCCGTCGGTGACGGTGCCGCTGACGGTGACGCTCGGCACCGCCGTCAGCGCCACGTCGACGGTCGTGGTCGCGTTGCGGGCGACCGTGGCCGGCGTGGTCTTCGCCTGGTAGCCGAACGCCGCCACGGCGACCTGGTAGTCGCCGGCCGGGAGCAGGGACGAGTACGTCCCGTCGGCCCCGGTGGTCAGCTCGCGGTCCGCCGCGCCGGTCAGGGTGACCGTGGCGCCGGCGATCGGGGCGCCGGTGGTCGCGTCCGTGACCTTGCCGGCCAGGGTGCCGGTGTCGCCGATCGGGGCGGCGCTGAGCAGCGCGAGCGCGTCCAGGCGGCCCTCGCCGAACACGTTGTTGTCGTCGGTGGTGCCACCGCACTGGGTGTCGGCCTTGTCGGTCGCCGAGTTGTCCAGCAGCGCGCGGGTGGCGTTGACGTCGCCGACGAGCGCCGGTGCGGCGGACCACAGCAGCGCGATCGCGCCCGCGAGGTGCGGGGCGGCCATCGAGGTGCCGTTGTAGCTGGCGTAGCCGCCGCCCGGAATGCTCGACCGGACGTTCACGCCGGGCGCCGCGATGTTGGGCTTGATCTCGCCGTTCTGGCCGGCGCCGCGGGCCGAGAAGCTGGCGATGTTGTTGTTGACGTCGTAGGCGCCGGCGGAGTAGTTGCTGACCAGGCTGCCCGGTGAGCCGCTGGTCTGGCAGGCCGATCCGCTGTTGCCGTTGGACCAGACGCCGAAGATGCCCGACGCGGTCCAGGCCAGCGTCACGTCCTCCATGAACGGGTCGTTGGAGGGCAGCGTGGTTCCCCACGAGTTGTTGATGATGTTCGGGCGCTTGCTCGCGTCCGGGTTCTGGCCGTTGAGGTCCGTCGGCTCGAGCATCCACTGGCCGGAGGTGACAAGCGCCGCGTCGCTCGGGCAGCAGCCGTTGGCCGCGATCCACTTCACGTCGGGTGCGACGCCGATCTGGTTCGCACCGGCGGAGCCGGCCATCGTGCCCATCGTGTGCGTGCCGTGGCCGTTGGTGTCACAGGGCGCGGCGCAGGAGCCGGTGGCGCGGTACCAGTTGTAGTTGTGGTCGAACGTGCCGTCGCCGTTGTTGCCCCGGTAGGAGTTCACCAGCGCGGGGTGGTCGAACTGGACCCCGGTGTCGATGTTCGCCACCGTGATGCCGGCGCCCTTGGCACCGTACTGGGACCAGACGTCGTCGGCGTTGATGTTCGCGATGCCCCACTCGAGGGCGTTCACCGTCTTCTCGTCGGTGCCCTCGGAGACCTCGGGCACCTTGTAGGCGACCGGGGCGTACAGGCCCTCGACCTCGGCGTGCGCGGCGAAGCTCTGCGCCATCGTCAGGGAGCCGCCGCTGACCTTGATCGCGTTGGTCGCCCAGAAGGTCTCGTACTTCGTGCCCGTTCCGTCGAGCTCGGCCCGGATCTTGGACTGGCTGCCGGCGGCGGTCTTCTTCAGGGCGTCGGCGACGGCGGTACCGCGCTTGGCCCAGTCCTTGATGGCGGCGGCCTGGCTGAGGTCCGCCTTGTCCTTGAAGCGGATCCAGAAGTCGCCCTCCGTCTTGCCCTGGAGTGCCTTCGTGAGCTCCGGCCGGATCTTGTCGGACGGGGAGGCCTGTGCGCCTGACCCTGTCGCGGCCAGGCCTGTCGCGGCGAGGATCATCGCCGCACCGGCGCTGACCAGGGATCTGGCCCAGCGCCTGGTGGGTGGACGTGTGAACATTCGGTGGTGCCTCCTCCAGAACGACCCAGAGTGGAACGAGCCATGGTGGAGGGTGCAGGGGCTCGTCTCCGTTCGGATGAGCGGGATCCGGCCCCTCCATGCCCCCCAAGGCACCGCGCGGGTCACGCCGGCTGCCCGTCTGGACACTATGATCGACAAGATTGGACGATCAAGAACTTGCCGTAAGCAATTTGTCACTAGCCGTTGGCCGGCGAATGGGGAGCTTGCCAATGATTGTCACGGTCCTGACGAAGATGGGCAGAGGCTGTCCGTAGTTTCCGGGTGGGTGCTGTGGGGGCACGCGACGAAAGCACTGCGTCGGGCGGACCAGATCCGGCCGACGAACCATTTCCGCTGGTGATCGCGGTGACGCCGTCGGCAGCCGAGCGGATACGACTCGCGGAACGGCTGGACGGGGTCGCGCCGCTGCTGCTGGTCGCCGACCTCGACGAGCTGCGCCGGCTGATCGCGGTCCCGTCGGGGCCCGCCCCGACGCCGTCCGCGCGTCCGCCGAGCGCCGACGACGACGCGCTGCTTATCGACTCGACCCGGTCGACGGCCCGCAGCCGGGGCCGCGAGATCGGTCTGACGCGCCTCGAGCACGACCTGCTGGCCTGCCTGACCACCGAGCCGATCCGGGTGTGGAGCTACGCCGAGCTGCACCGCTCGGTCTGGCGTGACGAGGGACGGGAACGCAGGGCGGACGTGCAGTCCCTGGTCAAGCGGCTGCGTCGCAAGCTCCACGAACTCGGCACCGGGGTGGCCATCGACGC
The DNA here is from genome assembly GCF_040649055.1 of Micromonospora sp. NPDC049060. NCBI lineage: Bacteria > Bacillati > Actinomycetota > Actinomycetes > Micromonosporales > Micromonosporaceae > Micromonospora > Micromonospora sp. NPDC049060. The sequence continues at coordinate 52,587 of NZ_JBEZEV010000030.1, read as the reverse complement.
GGTGCGCGGCGTCGGGTTCCGGCTGACCGACCATCAGCAGCCGAAGGTCAGCGGTTCAGGATGACTGCCTGACTTGGGCAGCGCGGGCCCGGCCCCGCGCGACCGGCGGGCCGAACCGGACCGGGACACCGGGCGAATACAGCACGCTCACCGGCGCCCCGGCGGGCGGCGGCAGCCCGGCGGCGGCGACCAGTTCGTCGTCCAGGTGCAACAGCTCCGCCCGGTGCAGCGGCCAGCGCGGATGCCAGTTCGGCAGGTGCAGCGTCCGCCCGTACGCCCGGGTGTGCAGCCCCCAGCGGGCGGTGACGAAGTGCTCCAGCGGGGTCGGCTCGGCGACCGGCTCCCCCACCCGCACCACCATGCGGCTCGTCGCGCCCACCGGGCCGGGCCAGCGGCGCCGGCACCGGTAGGTGTAGCGGTCGCCGTCCCGGTCCAGCCGCATCGCCGACCACATGTACGGCAGCCCCAGGGTCACCCGGGCGACCAGCACCGGGACCAGCCGCGACGCGTCGAGCGAACGGAACACCACGGCCCGCCGGCCGGTGTCGTCCACCGAGTAGAGCCGGACGTTGGTCTCCCAGAAGCTGCCGAAGTACGGGATCCCCGGCCCCCTGCCGAAGCCCAGCCCCACCATGCGGAAGCCGATCAGCCCGACGTAGCTGACCCCGTCGAGCGTGTCGGGACGCGTCCCGGCGGGCAGCAGCGGCGCGACGCGCTCCGGCGCCACCGCCCAGTGCAGGAACGTGAGATCGTCCCAGCGTTGCCGCAGGATCGCCCGCGGGAACGCCTGTCCGGGGGCGGCGTCGATCGGCTCGGTGTCCACCTGCCCATCCTGCCCGCAGCCGACAGGCGACGCCGAGCGGGCAGCCCTCGCCCTGATCGCTGCCCCGCCACTTTCGTCCGGCAAACCGGCGGACGGCCGGTCGATCGGTGGCTGTCCCACACCGGTCGCCGGGGGACGGGATTGCTTCCCGACCTGCCGTGGCCGGAAATCGTGTTTGCACGCTTCCGGGGTCCGGCGCGTGATGTTCGTGTCCGGAGCTGAAGCTTAAGGCGGGAGGCGACATGGCTGTCGAGGAGGCGCCGCGGTCGCGGCGGTCCGATGTGGTCGGGGCGGTCGGGATCTTCAACGTGGCTCTGGTCGGGCTCGCCGGGTTGTACGCGGCCACCAGCTCACTGTGGCTGACCGGAGCCGGCGGGGCGGTGGCCGCCGGTTTGGCCGGGGCGTACCTGCTCTCCGGCAGGCACGACCCGGCGGCCGCGGTGCTGGCGGAGGCGGGCTTCGCGGAGCTCGCTCCCGCCGCTCCGGACACCACGCCCGACGACGGAGAGGGCAGTGCGCAGCTGATGGAGGAAAGAGACGATGAGCGTACGGACTTCGCGGAGTTCTTCCGCGCCGAATACCCGAGGCTGGTCTACACGGTCATGCGGCTCGGTGCCACCGAAGCCGAGGCCGAGGACGTAGTCGGCGATGTGCTGACGCGGCTCTACGCGCGATGGGGAAGCATCGAGGACCCGGCGCCCTACGCGTACCGCTCGGTGGTGAACGGCTACCGCAGCAGCCTGCGCTCGGCGGGCCGCACCGTGTCGCTCGACGCGGTCGGGGCCAGGCTGCCCGGGGTGGACGGTTCGGACATCGGCCAGCGGGAGCGCCGGATCCTGGAGGCCGTCGACCGTCTGCCCGCCGCCCAACGGGTCGTCGTCGCCCTGCACTACGCGGGTCTGTCGAACGCGGAGATCGCCGAGGCGACCGGTTCCGTGGCGGAGACGGTGCGCTCCAACCTCCGTCACGCCCGCAAGCGGCTCAAAGCGCTGCTCATCGCGGACGACCTGCTCTGATCCTGCTCTCGTAAAGGAGACAACCGTGTTCGACCACCACAACGACGAATGGAACGACGAAGCGGAGGCGGCGGTGCGGGCCGCCGACGACGCGGCGATCGAGGCGTTGCGCGCCCGGCTCGACGTGGAGGGCCGGCTCACCGAGGTGCTGGCCCGGGCCGAGGCGGAGCGCGCGTTCGCCGCCGGCACCCGGGAGGTGCTGGCGTCGTGGACGCTGGCGCTGAGCCCCGCGACCGTCCGCTCGGCCGGCACCCGACGGCGGATCGTCCGCAACGTGGAGAACGCCGAGTTCTTCACCGCCGCGGTGGGCAGGCGACGAGCCGGACTGGATCCGTGGCCGGATGTCGCGCTCGTGATCGACCAGGACCGCGCCGAACTGCGGGTCGTGCTCTCCCTGCCCGACCGGCCACCGGCGGGCACCGGCCTGGTCGTGGTCGCCCACCACGGCTCGTGGAGGGCCGAGGGCGCCCTCGCCCCGGCCGGCGAACCGCCCGCGGACGGCTTCTGGCCGGTCGATCTCACCTGCCGCATCGCCCTTCCCGCCGACGAGCCGGACGTGGTCGCCGGGCTGGCCGTCGACCTGTTGGTGGTGCGGGCAGGTGACTAGGGCCTCGACGCCTGACTGGGCCGCGTTCGTCGTGGACGTGCTGGCCCTCCCCGGGGGACCGACCAGATCGTCCGCGCTCGCCCAGGTCTGCCTGGCCGCCGATCCGACGATGGCCGAGTCGGGCGGCCCGGGCCGTCCACCGGGTCGTCCGCCGGTGTCGGAGGTCCGTACCGCGGCGGCCGCCCTCGCCGGCTCGGTGGCGGCCCCCACCGACCGGACACAACGCAGCCAACGGATCGTCGCCCTGGTCTTCCGCACGTGGCAGCCGCAGATCCGGCTCGACTCCGCCGTTGCGAACGCCGACATCGACCACCGGGCCGACGAGTGCGCCGAGGCGGTCGCCCTGGCCCGGGAGGAACGCGACCCGCTGCTGCTCGCGTGGTCGCTCGGCCACCTCAGCCGGGCCCTGCGACAGGCACACCGCTGGTCGGAGTCGCTGGCCGCGGCGACCGAGGCCGCGTCCCTGACGGAGGGACCGGCCGACCCGACCCCGGGCCCGTGGGCGGCGGCGCCGGACGCCGTCGCGGAGTCACCCATGGTGGTCCGCGCGGTGCTCGCCTGCCGGGCCTTCAAGGACATGGGCATGGTCGCGGCGTCGCTCGGCGACATCGAGCTGTGGCGCGACGCCATCGACCGGATGACACCGCTGGCCGAGAGCCTGGTTCCCGTCCGGCCGTCGCTGCTCGCCGAGGCGTTGTCGCATCGCGGGGGGCTCGCCAGGCACATCGGGGACCGGGACGGCTTCCGGGCGGTCGAGGCCAGGCTGCGGTCCTGGGCGGAACAGAGCGGCCTCAACCGGGCCCATCGGGCGTGGCTCGCCCAGGCGGCCTACAACGCCGCGCACCTGCACGACCACTCTCGCGCGTACGAGCTGCTGCGGGCGCGGCTCGTCGTCAGCCTGCAGGGCGTCGGGCTCGAGGGCGAGCCGACGCCGGCCTCCGTCGGCGCCCTGGTGCCCGAGTTGCGCCGCCGTGGCCTGCGGTCACGCCGGATAGCGGTGGGCAACTCCGCCTACGACTGCGCGGTCCAGCTCTGGAAGACGCGGTCACAGCTGAGCGTCGAGCGGTGGGAGCTGGCCTCGGCATGGCTGGACGTGGCCGAATCGGCGTACTCCGGAGACGGCCGCAACGGACTGGCGGCGGTGCGGTTCACACGGGCGCGGCTGTTGGCCTGCCACCCCACCGCGGGCGACCCACTGCGCGCCGCCGACCTCGCCCTGGCCGCGGGGGCGACCGGGGTGCGGGCGGGCCTCATGGTCAACGCGGCGGTCGCCGCTGCCGAGTGGTGCGCTCCGGGCGACACCCGGGTGTTCGACCGGCTCACCGAGCTGTCCGAGCGGGCGACGCCCCGGCACCGGGGCGTGCTCAACTACGCCCTGGCGTGCTGGCACCGGCGGGTCGCCGAGGACGCCGACACCGCGGAGGGCACGGCGCGGGCCTACGCCGACGCGGAGTCGGCTGCCTTGGCGTCATGCGCCGACCTGGAGTTCGACGGCGTGGTCGTGGACATGGAGAAGGCCGCCAGGAGCTGGTGGACCGCGGCGCTGGCGTGCGGTCTCAGCGGCCGGACGGAACCCGACGAGGTGCCCGCCACGACGCTGCGGCGCCTCCTGGCGGCCGTACGGTGTGTCGCCGAACTGTTCATCGGGGTGTCCGACCTCGCCGAGCGGGCCGCGCTCGGCCAGCAGTTCGGCGGGCTGTTCCGGGAGGCCGCCGACCTGGCCGTGCGCCTGGGTGACGCGGCGGCGATGGACAGGATCATGGAGGCGGTACGCCGCGACCGCGTCGGCGCCCTGATCAGCGACCTGGCCCGCAGCCCGGCCGTCACCGACGCGGTACGCCGTGCCGCCGAGTCGGTCATCGCCGCCAACGCGGCCCGGCCCGCGCTGCCCGAGACCGAGATCCCGCCCGCGTCCGAGTCGCGGGTGCTCAGCCGCACCGCAGACGCCATCGCGGAGACGAGACGCCGCTCGGTCAGCCAGGCCGACCGCATCCTCGGGGTGCTGAGCGCCCTGGCCGACGGACGGGGTCTGCCCGACATCGACGCCCGGAGCGTCCTGGAACTCTGCCCACAGCACGACGTGAGCGCGGTGCTGCAACTGCTGGCGTCGGAGGTGTCCGCGCTGGGCGGCGGGACTTCGCCGCGCGTGCTCTACCGGAGACTCACCTGGCGCGACGGCGACGGAATTGTCCACGAACACACCGACGCGGTGCCGCTGCCGTTCTCGCCGGCGCGGATGACCCCCGACCAGCCGGGCTACTGGTTGGTCCTGGCACGGTTGACCCGGATCCTGCTGCCGGAGCCGCTGCTGGGGCTGACCGCCGGCAGTGCCCCCGTACGCCTCATGATCGTGCCGACCGGGCTGTTCGACATCGCCTTCGACGTCTTGCCGCTCGACGGTTCCCGCCAGCTCGTCGACGCCGCGGTCGTCAGCGTGCACGCCTCGCTCACCACCATGACGCACCTGCTGAGGCGGGCCGTGGTGCCTGCGGTGCAGCCGTCCATCGCCGTCTACGACCTGGACAGACTGACCCACACCGAGCCGGAGTTCCGCTCGCTGGAGAGCTACCTGCCGCCGCTGTTCGAAGTGACCTCCCGTGCGGTGCTGGTGAGCACGCTGGGCTCGGGCGAGACCACCGGGTACCGCATGCTCGCGCTGGCCGTGCACGGTACGGACGACGTGACCGACGGGTGGGGGCAGAGCAAGATCCTGCCCGACGGGACCGAGCTCACTGCCGCCGAGGCCATGGCACTGTCCTTTCCCCAGTTGTGTGTGCTCGCCTCCTGCCACTCCAGCGTCCGGCTGCGCGGTGGCGTCGAGCTGGCGGGTTTCCCGCTCGCCCTGTTCGCCCGCGGCGCCACCACGGTCGTCGGCAGCCTCCACGAGATCGACGACGAGAGCACGTCGCAGGTCATGCAGCGGTTCTGGAAGCACATGGGCGACGGCACCGACCCGGTGCGGGCGCTGCGCGACGCCAAACTCGGCTGGCTCGCCGAGAAACCCGACCGACGGCTGACCCCCCGGCTGTGGGGTGGCCTCGTCGCGCTCGGCGGCGCCCACTTCTGAGAGGAGACCCATGCCCGACAAGTCCGCGTACGAGGCCAGCACCCTCGACTGGGCCCGCATCCGCGCCTACGCCAGGCGCGTCGCCAGGGAGACCCGCAAGCCGACGGAGAGCGGCATCTCCTACACCAGGACCGAGTACCAGACCGTGACGAAGCGGGTGGAGGTCAGACACGGCTTGTTCAACATGTTCACGAAGGTCCAGCACAGGCCCGAAAGGGTCGCGGTCATCCAACGGGTCGACGTCGTCGGCCCCCACTGGGTGCTCGGCAGGCGCAACCAGCACGTCGAGCGCAACACGAGGCACCGGAACACCACGCATCAGGAGACCACCCACGAGCAGAGCTGGGTGGTCTTGCTGCCCGACGGAAGCCTGAAGAAGGTCGTGCTGTGGGAGGAGGAGAACCTGCGCACCGAGAACGGCCGTTCGACCTACTTCGGCACCCACAGCCACTCCATCGCCGACCTCGGTGACGGCGACGTACGGGCGATGGACTTCGAGAAGCGGCACTCCGAGTACGGCACCCATGGCAAGGGCGTCAAGACATGGGGGGACCGGGAACCCGGCAGGCGGCTGCTCACCCACGCCAAGGGATCGGACTGACCCGGGCCCTGAAACGGCTGCTCTGACGGAACGGTAACGCGCCGTGACGGTTCCCGGGTGGCAGCGGTCTGCGGCGTCGGCTGCGGCGGCGCGGGGCCTGGTGCGGGCCCGGCCGGCGCGGCAGTCGGCGTGACGGCGCGTCGTGCCCTAACCCGGCGACACGCCCGACGGTCGAGGATGCGCGGCGGCGAACTCGTCGCTCCCGCGCTCCTTCGGGACCACGACGTCGGGCGTGCTCCAGGAACGCCACAGCCGGGCGTAGCCACCCCCGGCCGCCAGCAACTGCTCGTGCGTACCGTGCTCGACGACGCGCCCGTGCTCCATGACGACGACACGGTCGGCGGTGGCCGCCTGGCTGAGGCGGTGGGCGACGATCAGCGTCGTACGGCCCTCGGTGGCCGCCGTGGCGGCGCGGTCGAGGTCACGCGCGCCCGCGCTGCCGGCCTCCGCGGTGGCCTCGTCGAGGATCGCGACGGCCGGATCGGCGAGGACGAGGCGGGCCAGGGCGAGCTGCTGGGCCTGGGCGGCGGTGAGCTGCCGCCCGCCCTCCCCCACGCACGTGTCGAGCCCGTCCGGCAGCGTGCGCAACCAGTCGGTGACGCCGACGAGGTCGAGGGCGGCGGCCACCTCGGCGTCGGTCGCGTCGGGGTCGGCGAGGCGCAGGTCCTCGCCGAGCGTTCCGGCGAAGACGTGGACCTCCTGGCTGATCAGCGCGATCTCGCGCCGGATGCGGTGCTCGTCCAGGTCGGTCAGCGGCACGCCGCGCAGGCGGACCGCGCCGCTGGTGGGCGCGATGATTCCGGCGGCGATGCCGGCGAGCGTGCTCTTGCCCGCGCCGCTCGCGCCGACGAGGGCGACGCGTTCCCCGGGTGCGAGACGGAGGGCGACGTCCCGCAGCACGACGGGTCCGTCGTCGTAGCAGTGCCGGTCGACGAGCACCTCCAGCGCCGCGGGTCCGAGCGCGCCCGTCCCGGGCCGTTCCGCACGGGCGGGCGCGGAGCCGTCGGGCGCAGCGGTGTCGGGCAGGGTGGTGACGCCGACGAGCCGGGCGAGGCTCGCCCCGGCCTGGAGCACGGAGTCCGACTGGAACAGCAGCAGGCCGATCGGGTTGAACAGGCGGTGGAAGTAGAGGGCCGCGGTCGTCGCCGCCCCCACGGTGGCCAGGTCGTCGCGGACCAGCAGGAAGCCGGCGAGCAGTACGGCGGCGAGCCCCACGAACTCGGACCGGTTGATCCGCAGCCCGAACCGGGTGTGCAGGCTGAAGATCTCCAGCGACAGGTCGCGGGCCGTGGCGGAGCGATCGGCGATCCGACCGACGTGCGCGTCCTCCATCCGGTACGCGCGCACGGTCGCCGCGCCGCGCAGCGCCCCCGCCATGGCCTGTGCCCGCTCGCCGGTCGCCACCCGCTCGCGCGCGTAGTACGGGACGGAGCGCTTCAGGTACCAGTACAGCGCCAACGCGTAGGCGGGGGCGGCGGCCAGCCCGGCGAGGCCGAGCCGCCAGTCGAGGGCGAAGAGCCCCGCCGCGGTCAGCACGATGGACAGCAGCGCGCCGAGGAAGGCGGGTCCGCTGGTGGCGATCACGTTCGTCACCACGGCCACGTCGTCGCCGGCGCGGGCCACCAGGTCCCCGGTGCCGGCGCGCTCCAGCGTGGCCGACGGCAGGTGCAGGGCGCGGTCGAGGACCCGCTCCCGCAGCCGCGCCAGCACGGTCTCGCCGAGGCGGGCCGTGAGCGCGGCGCCGACCGCGGTGAGGACGCCGGCGAGCACCGCGGCGCCCGCGATCACCCCCGCCCAGGCCACGACGCGGGGCGTGTCGGACCCGGCGATGACGTCGTCGACGAGGCGGCCGAGCACCCAGGGGGCGACCAGCCCGGTCGCCGCCGCGGCGACCAGCAACGTGCCGGCGGCGGCGCTGAGCCCGGGCAGCCGGGCGAACTCGACCCGGAGGGCGGCCCAGGTCTGCCGCGCGGTGGCCGTGGGCAGCAGCCGCCTGGTCCGCACGTCGGGCGTGCTCGGCTCGTCGGTCATCGCAGGACCTCCTCCCGGTAGCGGGCGTCGCTGGCGAGCAGGTGCTCGTGCGGTCCCTCGGCGACGACCCGCCCGCGGTCGATCACGACCACCCGGTGCGTGCTGCGCAGCAGGACCGGGCTGTTGGTGATCAGCACCGTGCCGCGGGCCGCCGCCGCGCGGGCCGAGGTCAGCCCCTCGGCGAGCAGCGCCTCGGTCACCGCGTCGACCGCCGTGGTGGGGTTGTGCAGCACCAGCACCGGCGGGTCGGCGACGAGCGCCCTGGCCAGCCCGATCCGCTGCCGCTGCCCGCCGGAGAGGTTGGCGCCCCGCTCGGTGAGCAGCCGGTCGAGGCCGTGCGGGTGCGCGGCGAGCACGTCCTCGGCCGCCGCGGCGCGTACGGCGGCGCGCAGGACCGCCTCGTCGGCGTCGGCGCCGGCGGCGAGGTTGGCGCGCAGCGTCCCCTCGAACAACGCCACGTCGTGCTGCTCGACCAGGAGGATGCCGCGCACGGCGTCGACGTGCAGGTCCTCGGCGGGCACGCCGTCGACGTACAACGTGCCCCGGTAGTCCTCCCGGGGCACGCGGCCGGACAGCAGCGTCACCAGCGCCTCGGCCTCGCTCGGGTCGTGGGCGAGCACACCCAGGACCTCACCGGCGCCGACCCGCAGGCACAGCCCGTCGAGTCCGGCGTACCCGACCGCGTCGAGGGTGAGCCGCGCCGCGGCCGGGGCGGGTGGTCCGGCGGTACCCGGCCAGGTGAGCGGCTCGGCGCCGAGGACCCGGGCGACCCGCCCGGCGCTGGCGCGGGCCATGGCGAACAGTTGCACGGACCAGCCCAGCGTCTGCACGGGCTCGGCGACGAACTGGGCCAGCCCGACGACGGCGACGAGTTCACCGACGGTGAGCCGGCCCTGGATCGCGAGCCAGCCGGCGACCCCGGCGACCGCCGCGAGGAAGAGGCCGTTGACTGTGGTGGTGAGCCCGAGGTGCAGACCCTTGGTGGTGGCGGCCCGCAGGGTGACGTCGAGGGCGTGGCGGCTGGCGGCCGCGTACCGGCGGGCGGCGTGGTCCTGCGCGCCGATGCCGCGCAGCACGCGCAGGCCGGTGACGAGGTCGACGGCGAGCGAGGTCGTGGCGGCGAGGGCCTCCTGCTGTGCGGCGCTGCGCCGGCTGAGCAGCGGCGCCATCCGTTGCAGGGCGACGACCACAAGCGGCACGCCGACGAGCACGCCCAGCCCGAGCGGGACGTCGACGACGAGCAGCGCGACGGCCGCGACCACGATGGCGGTGAGCGCGGCGGCGCAGAGCCCCGCGACCCGTACGACGAGCGCGGTCAACTCGGCGTCGGAGGCGGTGACGGACAGCAGCTCGCCGTCGCGCATGCCGGAGCGGTTGCCGCGCGGGTCGAGGGCGCTGCGGGCGATCTCGACGCGCAGGAGGTGGGCCTCCTGCTCCAGGGCGGCGTACCCCAGGCGGGCGCCGGTGCGGTAGGCGAAGGCGAGGACGGTGAAGAGCGCGGCGAGACCGGCGAGGGAGAGCAGCAGCGCCCGTACGTCCCCGGTGGCGACCGCGCGGTCGATGATCACGCCGATCGCGACCGGGACGAGGGCCTCGGTGGCCTGGTGGGTGCAGAGCAGTGCGGTGCCGGCCACCACGCGGCCGCGCTGGCGGCGCAGGGCGCGGCGCAGCACCGTCGTACCGCTGAGCTCGTCGACTGCCATGAGCGTCAGGCCCCGGCGTGCTGGTCGGGGGCGTCGGCCCAGGTGGGTGTCAGGGCCCGCCTGGTGTCGGCGACGACCTGGACGAACGTGGATGTGTGCACGAGCTGCGCCCTCCCAGCGATCAACGGCCAGGTTAGCCTCGCCTAATACACGCGACGAACGGGGGCCCGGCGGGCGGGTCGTCACGTGATGGCGACCGAGCGGCAGCATCAGCGGCTTCGCCGACCTCGGGGTCGATGATGCCCGGCCACCCCGTCCGGCGCGCCCGCGCCGAGACCGGACCCGTCCGGGCGTTCGCTCGCGCCGCACATGGGCGGTCGGCTCGCCCCCGCGACCCGTGGGGACGGCTGACGAACCGGTGAGCTAGGCGTTGGCCGGGTCCTCCCCGGCTGCGGGCCGGTAGCAGCCACTGGCCAGGATCAGGGCGACGCGGTCCCGGCTCGCGGTGGTCGTGAGGCTGATCGTGATCCCGGTGCCGGGGTCACGCATGGACACGGCACCCCTGGTACCGTCGGCGAAGGTGCGGTCCTCGGTGATCTCGTAGCCCTGCTGCCGCCACATGTCCCGGATGCGCCGCAGCGTGGCGATCTGGTCGGCGGGCGGGACCGCAAGTCCGGCGAAGCCGCTCAACGTCCACCGTCCGTCGTCGGCGATCTCGCCCCGCTGGCCCTGGCAGGGCGAGGTGTTGGTCCGCCAGGCGTCGAGCGTGACGCCGGCGGTGGTGGCGACGGCCCGGGCGCGAGCCTCGGCCAGGGTGCTCACCTCGGCGGCTGCCTTGGTCTGCAACGAATCGTCCTTTCCTGACGACGAGCCGGGTCCCCCGCCCGCGCAGGCGGTGGCGGGCACCAGCATGGCCGCCACCGCCACGGCGCGCCACCGGGACGTGCGGTGACGTGGGGTCATGGGGCTGTGCCGTGGTCGAGGGCGGCGGCCTCGTAGTCGCCGACGATGACGGCTGCCTGGGAGCGCAGCATCTGACTGTTCTGCGCCCAGTATCCGCTGTGGCCGGACGTGTCGACGTGCAGGACGTTGCCGCCGAACTCCGGGTCGTGCGGGGCGGGGCCGTGGATGCCGACGAGGCCGTCGACCGCCCACTCCCCGACGACGGGCACGTTGTCGAGCCAGCCGATCGTCTCCTCCGGTCGCGCGACGACGGTGTCGTCGGCCGCGGCGCCCGCCCACACGTGTCTCGGGTCGATGTTGAACTCGCCGGCGTTCTCGACGCGCATGCCGGGACTGCCGACGGCGATCATGTCGTCGACGGCGAGGCCGTCGCCGTTGCTGGCGGCCTCGCCGAGGACGGTCGAGCCGTAGCTGTGGCCGATGGCGGTGAGGTGGGAGGGACCGTCGTCGTGGGAGGCGCGGAGCCCGTCGACGAAGCCGTCGAGCGCGCGGGCGCCGGCCTCGGACCTGGCGCCGAACACGGCGCTGACGATGTCGAGGTCGAGCGACGGGGTGTCGTAGCCGAGCCAGGCCACGACGGATACGTCGCTGCCGGCGGGAGCAAGCTCGACCGAGGCCTCCCGCAGGTCGTCGGCCCGACCGATCAGGCCACGGATGTCGTCGAGTTCGGTGCCGACCCCGGGCACGAGGACCGCGGTGTGGGCGGCGGTGTCCGGGTTGCCGATCGCGACCGCCGCCTTCCCGTCACCCGCCGGATCGAACGACAGCAGGTAGAGCCGTTCGTGCGGCGCCGCGTTCTCCGCGCCTTCCAGCTTGTCCAGCAGCATGAGCGCGGCGGCGTGCCGCGGGTCGTCCCGGTCGCGGTGCCGGCCCGCGTCGTCACCGACGAACGTACGCAGCGCCAGTTGGTTCGCCGCGTCGCGGTCCGTGGCGGGCAGCCCGTCGAGTGCGCCGATCCGCTCCGGGTAGGCGGTGAGGTAGACCTGCCGCTCGTCGTCGGACAGGCCGCTCCACCAGGCGTGCACGTCGGCGGGGCTGCTGCCCGGCGCGGGGATGCTCTCCTCGCTCAGCTCGAGCGCCGCGGCGGCGGCCAGTGCGCCGTCGTTGGCCCTGTCGTACTCCCAGGCGAACTGCCCCGGAGCGCCGGCCTTCAACTGGGTCAGGGCGCGGGCGATCCGGCTGTCGGCCTCGGTGGCCTCGGCGACGATCCGCGTGATCAGGTCGGTGTGGATCGCGGCGTTCCGGACATGTCGACGGTGGAGCGTCTCCGCGTCCGGGTCGTGCCTGTCCCCTGCCGCCATCGCCGGCGCGGACACCCGCCCGGCCTCGTCCACGCTCAGTCCGAGGGATCGGGCGGCGCCGACGGCCGACTCCAACCGCCGCTGCAGGTCGCCGAACTCCTCCGCCGCTTCCCGCAACACGCTCGCGGCGGTCCGGGTCTGCAGGCTCGCCACCTCGAACTCGTCATCGAGCTCGTCCATCCGGGCCAACGCCGCGCTGGCCGCCGAGCCCTGCCAGCCCGAGCCGCGCAGCGGCCGGGTCAGCTCGGCGCCGCACCGCGCCTCCAGCTCCGCGCAGGCCCGCGACAGGTCCGTCCAGGCCTGCGCGGCGTCCCGCAGCGGGGCGACGCGCGCCTCGCGCAGGTCCGCGTACGTCACCACCGAGCGGTCACCGCTCGGGGATGTCGAAGCGGGCGGCGCTGGCCTCGTCGCTGTAGCGGTAGTCCATCGCGCAGCCCTGCAGAGCGTCGCCGACCTGGGACAGATGGCGGTCCAACCCGGCCAGGTCGTCCGACCACGACCAGCGCAGCTGCTCCAGCGCCGCCCGGGTCTGCCAGCCGGGCAGACCGGCAACCGCGGCCCGCGTCTCGTCTCCGACGTCGGACACACCGCGCCGCAGGTCGTCCCGCAGGTCGTCGCACACCCGCGACGCCTTCTCCAGCAACTCCGGCTCGACGTGAAGTTCGATCACTGACTGGCCTCCCGCGAAGATCGAAGCGAGCCTACATACCCGCCCCACGCACCGCACGGATCGGTCGCCTCAGCCGGTGCCCAGCCCGGCCAGCACGTCGCCGGCGCGCAGCACCGTCCACGGGTGACCGGGCGTGCCGGTCACCGTCACCACCGTCGAGCCCGGCGCGACCGGGGCGGGCGCGGGGGCCAGGCGGTCGAGGGCGTCGGGGTCGGCGGCGCCGGCCAGGACCGTGCGGCCGGCCAGGTCGGGCGGTACGCGGATCCCGCCGGTGTCCGTCGACGCGGCCGCGCGGACGGCGGCCACGTCGGCCGGCACCTCGGTGTAGGTGCGGTCCGCGTGGCCGACCAGGATCCGGTCGGCGCGCCCGACCGCGTGCCACGCCAGCAGGTCGAGGACCGTGGCGTGGTGGCCGCCCAGGAAGTGCTCCCAATGGTCGGCGGCCGCCCGGGCCAGCTGGTCACCGTGGCGGTCGACGCTGTGGCCGTAGCCACGGCCGGTCAGGGTCAGGTCGGTCCAGAGCAACCGCCGGGAACGCAGGTCCACGACCATCGGCAGCAGCATCCGGGCGTTGCCGCGCAGGTCGAACCGCTGCGCGACCCGGGCCCCGTCGAACTGCTCACCCCTGGGGAGGGGCAGCATGACGCCGGCGAGCGCCTCCGTGAGGGCCTCGAACGGCACGGCGTTGTAGCTGAGGACGGTCGGCACCGCGTAGTGCACGCCGCGCTCGGCGAGACGGGCCAGGTGGAGGTCGAGGAACTCGGTGGCTCCGAGCGGAGCCGGGGCGGAGGTGAGGTCGCCGGAGTGGATCGCGCCGTCGCCGGCGAAACGCAACCGGGTGAAGTCGCAGTGGCCCACCCGCTGCCAGTCCCGGTCGAAGAACACGCAGGACAGGTCGAGGTCGACCCGCGTGGCGCCCGGGTCCTCCCAGTGCAGGAAGAACCGCAACACCTGCGCGCCGGGCAGCGCCCGCACACTGCCCCGGGGCCACCCCGCCAGCTGCGCCGAGGCGGCCCGCTCCCGCGTCGGCGCGGGCACCTCGGCCAGGGCGGCGTCGAGGACGGCCACGTCGAACCGGCCGAGCCGGGCGGCGCGGGCGGTCAACTCGGCGTCGACCAGTCCGCGTACCGCGGTGATCGCCGGCGCGGGCACCGGCGGGCGACGCTCAGGCTCGGTCCAGGTGGTCACGACGCTGCCGCGGGGATGGAACACCCGCCGGGGCATACCGGGACCGGGACGGCCACCGACGTTCCCGGACTCCTCCACTGTGCCGGACTCCTCCACGGTGCCGCCTGCGGGCGGCGCCTCGGCGGGAGGGGCCGCCCCGCCGGCCGGCCGGAGCGCCCCCCGCAGGAAGGCGGGGCCGGCGCCGCGCACGCCCCGCGCGACGGCGCGCAGAACGTCGCCCAGGCCGACGGTGAGCGCCGGGGCGGCACCGGCCTGCTCGGAGCGGCGGGCCCGCGCCGCCGCCCGCGCCCGCGCGGTCGCCGCCAGTTCGGCGGCCGTCGCCCGTACCGTCCGGTCGCGGCCGGTCAGTTGAGCCGCCGCCGCGGCGAGCACGCCGGGTGCCACCCGGGCCACGGTCCGGCGCATGGCTGCCTCGACGGCCGCGTGCGCCGCCGGATCGTCGCCGGCGACCCGCAGCAGGTGGTCGAGCCGGCGCCACAGCTCGCCCGGACGTTCGGTGAGCAGGCGGGCGGCCTCCGCCGCGTCGTCGCCGGTCAGGGCCTCCTCCACCAGGGACGCGTGGGTCCGCACGCGGACCGTGACCGTGCCGTCGGGGTGCCCGGTCGGCACGAGCCGCCGGGGCTCGCGGGCGCAGGCCGCCACGATGGCCGCGCCGAGGACACCGGCGCGGGCCGCGCGGGTGCCGCGCAGCGCGGCGAAGGCGACGGCCGCCGCCGGGTGCGCGGCCACGTTCTCGTACGGGTGCAGCCGCTCGCCGAGGCGCTTCCAGACGGTCGGGTGCCGCCGCAGATCCTCGGCCGCGCCCGCGGCGCCGCAGGCGTCGAGGTGCGCGAGAGCCGCGCGCCGCAGCGGCCGGGGCAGGGCCCGCACCCGAGTGACCGGCACGACGACGGCGGGCTCGTGGACCGGACGCCAGGCCACGCCCGGAGCCGCGGACTCGTCGTCGCGCCGCGGCAGGACCAGCCCCGGGTCCCCACCGGAGTACGCCCACAGGGTCCGCGCCACGTCCGTCGCGGTCGACCACCGCCGCCGGGCAGCGGCGACCACGTCGCGGTGGCCGGGGGTGCCCGTCGCGGCGTGCAGCGCCCGGGCGACGACCAGCGCGAGGGTCTCCCGCGCGGGCACCACCTCGGGCAACCAGTCGAGGCGGCCCGGCGCGGTGGCGTCCACGAGCACCCCGAGGTCGGCCCGGTCGGACTCGCTCAGCGCGGCGGGCCGGGCGACCAGCTCGTCCCGGAGCCGGACCGCGGCGCCGACCGGGTCGGCCTCGAGCCCGGCGAGGCGCATCGGCAGCGGCGGCGCGGCCGGGACGGGGTGCTCGCCGGCGTCCCCGGCCGACGCACCGGCTCGCCGCGGCGGGCGGCGCACCGGGGGCGCGGGCGCGACGACGGGAAGGTAGGTGTCGCCCGCCGCCAGCCGGCGGCCGCAGATCGGGCAGGCGGTGACCTGCTCCGGCGGGAAGCACGCCGGGCAGACGGGATGGCCGCACGGGTCCAGCGGCGCGCCACCCTCCTCGCGGCCGCACAGCACGCAGGGCGCGCCGGGCACGCCGAACAGGTGGGTCAGCAGCCGCCGTACGTAGACCGCCTCGACGTCGCGCGGGGTGTCGGGGAACGAACGGTAGAACGGCAGCATCGGGCGGTCCGCGCCGGCCAGCTCGTCGATGGTCGCCAGCAGCCAGTCGGCCCACCGGACCCGCACCGCCGCCGGCAGCCGGGCCGCCGCCGTGCGCAGGTCCGCCCGGAGCAGCCAGCCACGACCGGCCAGGTCGGCCTCGAGCGCGGCCACCCAGGCGACACCGTCCGCAGGGGCGGCGCCCGTGCCCACCACCGCGACCCGGCCGGCGCGTCGCAGCAGCACCACCGCCAGCGGATCCATGCTCGCGCCCTCCCCGTGCGGAGCGGTGGGCGGAGAGTCGCGACGCTAGTTGCCAGGACAGGGTGAGAAGGAAGCACCGCGGGGAGCCGCCCACCGCGGGAAGGATCATACGGCGCGGCCACGGCCGGCCTCACCCTGATTCCCGGCCGACGCCCGTCTGGCTCGCCAGGGACAACGCCCGCAGGATGGATCGGATTACCCTCGCCGGTATGAACCGACGCACCGATCCGGTTCGGCGTCCCCTGTGGCGCGATCGCAACTTCGGCGCCTACTGGGCTGCGCAGTCGCTCTCCGCCGCCGGCGACTCGTTCGCCTACATCGCGGTGCCGCTGCTCGTGCTCCACGCGACCGGGTCGGTCGCCCAGATGGGCCTGCTCACGGCCGCGGCCGGCGCCGCGTCCGTCGGCGCGGGGATCTTCGGCGGCGTCCTGGTCGACCGGTACGACAGACGCAAACTGATGATCACCGCCGACCTGGCCCGGCTGGTGCTCTACGGCCTCATCCCCCTGGCCTGGCTCGGTGGTCCGCAGGTCTGGCTGCTCTTCGTCGTGCTGCCGATCTGCGAGGCCGCGGGCATGGTGTTCCAGGTCGCCGCGGTGACGGCGGTGCGCAACCTCGTCGACCGACCCAGGATCACCGAGGCCAACGGTCGCCTACAGGCGACGTTCGCGGCAGCGGCCGTGCTCGGGCCGCTGCTCGCCGGCGTGGTGTCGGCCCGCTTCGGTCCCACGGCGGCCATCGCCATCAACGCGGCCAGCTTCGCCCTGTCTGCCTTCGGCCTCTGGCTGGTGCGGCTGCGGCGGTCCGACGAGGGTGCGACGGCCGGCGGCGCGGCGGCGCGCGAGGGCCGGCTGGCCGAGTTCCTCGCCGGTGCGCGGTTCCTCTGGCGGCAGCCCGTGCTCCGCTCGCTGACCGTCCTGCTGTCGGTCTTCATCTTCCTGACGTACGGCTTCACCGACGTCCTCGTCTACCACGTCAAGCACGACCTCGGCGGCTCCGACGGCACGGTCGGCACGGTGCTGGGGTTGGCGGCCCTTGGCACGGTCGTCGGGGCGCTGCTGGTGGCGCCGCTGCGCCGCAGGCGTGGCTTCGGCATCACCTGGATCGGCGCGCACGCGATGTGCGGTCTCGCCATCGTGGGCATCGGCGTCGTCGGGAGCGTACGGGGCGTCACCGTGCTGACCGCGGTGTACCTGTGCGGCGTCAGCGTGGGCGGGATCTGCTCGATGTCGCTGCGCCAGGAGATCACGCCGGACCACCTGCTCGGGCGGGTCACCTCGGCGTTCTGGAGCACGCACTACGCGCTCGGGCCGGCCGGCGCCGCCGTGCTGACCTGGGCGGCGGGCCGTTACGGCGTCACCGCGGTCACTGTCGTCGCCGGAGCGGGGTGTCTCCTGGTCGCGGTCGGCGGGCTGTTCACCCCGATCCGCCGCGCCGGCTCGGAGCCGGTGGCCCGCCCGCCGGCGCTCCAGCGGCCCGCGACCAGCCAGGCGTCGTGACCCTGGCACGTGCCACCCGCACGCCGGGGGCCCCGCACGTGCCGCCACCATCGCCGGGGGTCAACGGAAGCCCTGCCCGGAGCCGCCGAGCCGGCGCGCCGAGGGTGCCGCCGGGCCCACCGGCCGGCCGACCCGGGCCACGTGCAGCAGGCGCTCCGGCGCCATGCCCAGCAGCGAGCCGAGGGCGTCTCGGGTCGCGGCCGTGTCGATCAGCTGGCTCAGCGGGTGCGCCGCCAGCCCGGCCGCGTGCAGGGTCAGCCACACGCGCGCGAGCACCCGACCGAATTCGACATGTGTCGCGTCGTCCGTCCCGGGCGGTCCGATCAGGACGATCACAGCGCCACCGCGTGCGAGCGGGTTGCCGGACGCCGCCGCGAGGAGCCGGGGCAGGCCCAGCGGGCGCAGGACCGGGTACGCCGCCAGCGCCGCCCGCAACGCGGTCGCCTCGCGCCCGGACAGACCCAGGCACCGGTCGGTGAGCCCGTCGGCGTGGTAGTCCGGGTGCGCCGGCGTGAGCCGCAGCCACGACCGCAGCTCGGCGACCACGGCGGGATCCGCGTACGTCTGCCGGTCGGCGACCCTCAGCAGGCGGGCCAGCCGGCCGGCGTCCGGTACGGCCCGGACCGTCCCGCCCGACGCCCGCGCGACGGCGTCGGCGGCGGCCAGCACCTCGGCGTCCGGGCCGGCTGAGAACCGGCCCCGGTGGGTGCGGCGGGTGAGCACCTGCGCCGCGTCGAACGGGGTGTCGTAGCGGTGCGGGGACGCCCGCAGCCAGCCCGCCCGGCGGTCGGCGGCACAGTGGTCGGCGACGAAGCGCAGCCGGAGCCCGGCGTCGGCGGCGACGACCAGGCAGGTCTCGACGAAGGCGCCCAGGGACAGCCGCAGGTCCCGGCCGGACGGATCGGCCGCCGGCAGGGTGTGCGCCGGCTCCCAGCCCACCCGGACCGCATCGGGCTGGTGGTCGAGGCGCCACGGCTGGGTGTTGTGCGCGCTCGGCGCCCGCCAGCAGAGCGGCGCCAGGGCGCGGAACGCCGCGAGGTCCATGTCTACAGCGCCTTCTCGTAGAAGGTGTACCCGTGCAGCGGCCGGCCGCCCGACGCTCGGTACTGCGCGGCCGAGGCCGGGTTGTCCCGGCCGACGTAGGTGCTGCGCAGCGTGGTGTACCCGCCGGCGTGCAGGTTGCGGCGCAGCGCGCCGGAGAGCAGCCGCTGGTATCCGCGCCCCTGGTACTCGGGCAGCACGCCCTTGACGATCAGCACCGCCTCCCGCCGGTACCGGCGGCGGACCGCCAGCAGCCGGAGCTGGTGGAACAGGTTGAGGTCGCCCCTGACGCGGACGACGAACTCGCTGATGTCCGGCACGCAGAGCACGAACGCCACCGGTTGCCCGGCCCTGGTCAGGTAGAGCAGCAGCGACTCGTCCAGCAGGTACGCGAGCCCGTCGGTCTGCCGGCGCAGTTGCGCGGCGGAGATCTCGGTGTAGTAGCCGAGCTGGGCGAAGGACGCGTTGAGCATCCCGCGCAGCAGTTCGAGCTGCTCGGCGAGCCGCCGGACGTCGCCCCGGTGCACCCGCAGCTCCGCGCCGTCGGCGTCGGTGCCGGGCTGGTCGGTGCCGGGCTGGTCGGCACCGCACGGGGCGTCGGCGGCGCCGGAGACCGGGCAGATCCAGGTGTCCGACTCGAACCGCCGGCGGAACCCGTACGACTCGTAGGCGGTCACGTACCGGGGCGGGTTCCAGGCGCTGTCGATGAAGCCCCGGTCGGCGTACCCGGAGGTGATGACGCCGCCCGCCTGGTTGGGCAGCAACGCCACCGGCCCGAAGAGCGCGTCCCGGTCGCCTGCGGCGCGGGCGGCGGCGACGATCGCCTCGAACAGCGGTCGCGCCGCCGCCTCGGTGAACTCGGTGAGCCCGAAGAGCTGACACCGGCGGCCGAGCTTGGCGTCGAGGGCGGCGTCGGTGTGCAGCGTGGTGCGCCCGACGACCGCACCGGTTCCGCCGTCGCGCAGCACGTACATCGGCACGCCGTCGCGCCACCACCGCCGCACCTGCTGGCGCGACGGCGGCACGAAGCGCGGCTCGCCGGCGTACACCCGGTCGGTGAGCGCCAGGAACTCGCGCAGGCCGCGCCTGTCGACGACCCGCTCCAGGCCGCCCGGGGCGGTCATCGCCGCACCGCCGGTCCCACCGTCTCCGAGCCCAGCGGGCTGAACGTCTCGATGTGCCCCAACTCGGTGGACTCGGCCCGCCACAGGCCGTTGGAGTAGCCGTCGGGTTCGGCGGTGAAGAGCCGGATGAAGCCCGCGGTGGCGTTGCGGTCGCCGTCGGTGAGCCAGACCATCAGCTTGCGGTGGTGGCGGGAGCGGGCGAAGCGCATCAGTGCCTCGCGGTCGGTGAAGAACGCGACGGTGCCGAGGGTGAACGGGAACTCCCAGTACACCCGGTGCCAGCGGTATCCGGACATGCGACGCATGTCGCGGACCATCCGGCGCCAGGCCGGGAAGAGCCGCAGGATCGCCAGCGGGCCGCGGTAACGCGTGGCGCCGAAGAACATGGCGCCGGCCTGGGCCCGCGCGGGGGCGCGGGAGAAGTCACGGGTACGCATCGCTCAGCCCTTCAGGTAGACGTTCTTGAGCTTCTGCTGTCCGGCGAACGGGCCGGCGCCCGGTTCGTGCAGTTCGATGCGGAGGTCACCGGCGGTCGGGTCCTCGGTCAGCGACTGCGCGAAGTCGCGGGAGACGGCCGCCAGGTGCCGGCGTACCCCGCTGCGGCAGGCGGCGGCGAGAGCCTCGCGGTCCGACCCGGACAGCGGGCGGCGCAGTTCCAGGTGGACCACGGGCCGGGTCTCCAGCGCGGCGTCCTCGGTCAGCGACAGGCAGAACCGGCTGATCTCGGCCGCGTACGGGTTGTCGGCGTAGAGGCCGTACTCCACGTCCTGCGGATAGAGGTTGGCGCCCAGGTACGACACCGTCGAGTCGCGCCGGCCGAACAGCAGCAGCACTGGCAGGGTCATCCGCTCGCTGGCCAGCGCCGCGCGGCAGTCGGCCCAGCGCCGCGGGTCGCCGCGGACCAGGTCGAGGATCCGTCGGTACCCGACGAGCAGCGCCTCGTCGCCGACGTTGTACCGCAGCCGTGGCTGCAGGACGTCGGGACCGGTGATCGTGCAGAGCAGTTCCCGGCGCTCGTTGGTCTCCAGGTAGGTGGCCAGCGGGTTGTACTGGAACGCCATCGGCAACCGCTGCTCGTCGGCGCCGAGCAGCGCCGCCCGCAGCTCGGGGTCGTCACGCAGGCGTCGCCGCAGCCACACGGTGAACCGGGTCTCCGCGCCGATGCCGATGGTCAGGTCCGAGGCGCCGTACGCGGACCGGACCCGCAGGAACCGCTCCTCCAGATAGGCCCGCAGCGCCTCCGTCATCGCCTCTCCCCCGCAGCTGGCGAAGATGCGGTGGCGCGACCAGTCGAAGCCCTCGGCGTCGAGCCGGTCGCGCAGGTGCTTGAGGAACGGCGGGTACGCGGTCACCAGGTAGTCGAAGTCCGGGCCGAACTCGCGAAGCGTGTCGACGATCTTGCCGAGGTCCGGGCCGGTGTT
This sequence comes from Micromonospora sp. NPDC049060, assembly GCF_040649055.1. Lineage (NCBI taxonomy): Bacteria > Bacillati > Actinomycetota > Actinomycetes > Micromonosporales > Micromonosporaceae > Micromonospora > Micromonospora sp. NPDC049060. The sequence continues at coordinate 31,714 of NZ_JBEZEV010000030.1, read as the reverse complement.
CTTGACCACCGCGATCCGGGCCATCGCGGCGCCGGTCGTCGTCCCGGTCGCCCACGCGCCCATCGAGTAGGCGTTGATGACGAAGGGGCGACGCATGGGGAAGACCAGGCTGGTGTAGCCGACGATGTCGCGGTGCACCGCGCGCAGCTCGCGCTCGCCCCGGGGCCAGTTGAAGGGCCGGCCCGACGAGCCGGCCGACTCGTCGACCACCACGCCGCGCTCCGGCAGTCGTCCGCCCCGGCAGCGCCGGGCGGCGTCGAAGGGGACGACGTAGCTCACCTTGTCGGTCTCCGGGAAGTCCCGCAGCCGGCGGCGGGCCCCGGCCGGCCGGGCGCGCAGGAAGGCGCGGTACGCCGGGACGTCCAGCGCGGCGAGCGCGCAACCGGCGCGCGCGTTCGCCGCCGCGAGCACGTCCAGTGCCCGGTGGTGCCGCCGGGCCGACCACCGCCACGAGGCGGGATGGCTGCCGGCGAGCCGCACCGCCGCCCCGATCAACCGACCGGAGATCGTCAGACGTACCCGTCGCCAGCGCTCGCCGGCCGTCAGACGTGGTGCCGTGAGAAAGGACGGATCAGCGTATCGATGCAGCGTCTCGGCCATGTCAGAATCCTCGGCGCCGCCGACCGAGGACGCCTGAGCTGTCGCACCGGTCGACGCTGAGTACCCGGACCCAGCTCGATCCGGGCGCCGGCCCCTACCCCGTCACGGGGCCAGTCGCTGCGAGATCCAGTCGGCCGCCTGCTCGACCGCCCGCCGGGACTCGTCGGTGTGGTCCAGCATGTCGAACCCGTGCTGCCCGCCCGGTACGTCGATCACCTCCACCCGTACGCCGGCGTCGCCCGCCGCGTCGAGGAACGCCGCGACCGTCTCGGCCATCTCCTCCCCCTCCCGGCCGACCCGGGTGATCAGCAGCGGCGGTACGGGCCCACCCGGCTCGCCGATCGCCGCGCCCGGCGCGAAGCGCGGGTCGACGCCCCAACCCGGCAGCGGCGCGAGGACGGGGTACGTCAGTGCCACCGCCCGCAGCCAGGAAGGCCGGTCCCGCAGCCAGTCCGTGCTCAGCAGTCCCCCGCCGGAGAAGAACCACAGGGCGATCCGGCCGCCGTCGACGCGCGGGTCGGCGCGGAGCCGCTCCACGGCCGAGGCGACGTCGAGGGCGGCGGTCGGGCAGTCGGTGACGGGGCCCTGCGGACCGACGACGACGCGCATCCGGTGCTCGACGGTGACGGTCAGGAGACCGAGGTCGGCGAGAAGGCAGCCGTAGCCGCGGAAGACCGGCCAGTCGCGGGGACCCGGGTGCGGGCCGGGTGGCAGCGGTCCACCGTGGACGACGAGCACGGCGGGGTGCGGACCGCCGCCCTCCGGCACGTACCAGTCGAGATTCGCCTCCCGCTCGGGCTGACGTGCCGTCGGCGTCAGCACGAAGGGGCGGAGGAAGCTCGGCGTCTCGTCCATGATCGCAGTCTGGCACGGCTCGGCCACGCTGTGGTGCCCCTGCCGGGCGTCCCACCGCCGACCGCCCGCCGGCACCCACGCGCCGGGGCGGTCCCTTGCGAGGCGTGCGGCGGCCGTTGCCGTGCGACTCAGGCCCCGGTGCCGGGCGACCCGGGCGGCGGCAGCGGCAACTCGACGGCGTCCACCGTCGCCACCCGCACGGCCGAATGCGCCGGCGGCAGCTTGTCGGCTCGCGGCGAACGACTGTGCACCCGGCCCCGGCCGGTCGGATCCGGCCGCCCGCTCACCTCGCAGGTCACCATCAGGATCGGCGCAGGCGGCGCGGTGAACCGGCCGGCACCCCAGCGCACCCAGAGCGGGATCCGCCCCGCGTCGGCCTCGGCGAGCAGCTTCTCCCAGGTGCGGCGGCGCGTACCGTGATCGACCTCGACGACGACCGGCGGTCCGTGCGGGCGGGCACAGGCCACGTCGAGCACCGACTGCTGCGCGGACATCGGCGGCGGCAGCGGCAACACGCTGGACGCCCGCCGGTAGACCCGCCAGCCCTGCTCCCCCGCCCAGCCGACCACCGCGTCGATAAGCCGGGCGGTGACCTGGTCCGTGGTCAGGTCGGTGAAGGCGACCGCGTCGAGCTGCTCCGCCAGCGACGCCGCCAGCCGCTCCCCGTCCTCGCCGACCACCACCGCCGCAGGGTAACCGGCGCCACCGCGCGTTCCCGCAACCCCCCTCCTACGGCGCCGCGACGGCCACCGGCGCGCTCAGGCGGCCCTCGTTGCCGCTGCGGTCCAGGCCAGAGACGCAGTAGGACAGCGGACGGTCGGCCGGGGCGGTGCGGTCGACCCAGCCGGTGCCCCGGGCGGTGCCCACGAGCCGCGCCGTGTCGCCGTCGACGCGGTAGACGGCGAAGCTCGCGGCGCCGTCCCCGCGCCAGGTCAGCGTCACCCCGCCAACGCCCGCACGCCGCGCGTCGGTGACCGTGGGGGCGGCCGGCGGCGTCGCCGGTAGCTGCGCCATCGCGGGCGCCAGCGCCGGCCCGGCATAGTGGGCCGCGCGGTACCGGCTGACCGCGCCGAGCTTGTCGGCGCGTACCTGCCTGGCGCTGAAGTGCACGCTTCCGCTCGCGCCGTGCCGGCGGTTGAGGGTGAGCTGACGGTCCAACTCGGCCGGGTCGCGCCAGGCACCGTGCTCGCCCACCCGGTAGTCGGCCTGGCCGATGTAGAGCTGCACCCGGGTGCCCCGCACCGTGGCTGCCCACCACGGCAGCAGCTTGGCGTAGTCGGCCTTGCCGAACCCGATGTGCCAGTACAGCTGCGGCACGACGTAGTCCAGCCACTGCCGCCGTACCCAGAGTCGGGTGTCGGCGTAGATGTCGTCGTAGCTCTGCAATCCCGCGGTCGCCGAGCCGGCCGGGTCGGTGCGCTCGTTGCGCCAGATGCCGAACGGGCTGATCCCGAACTTGACCCAGGGCTTGATCGCCTTGATCCGTTCGCTCATCTCGCGGACCAGCGTGTTCACGTTGTCCCGGCGCCAGGCGTGCTTGTCGGCGAACCCCTGGCCGTACCGGGCGAACGTCGCGTCGTCCGGGAAGTCCTGCCCGGCCTCCGGGTACGGGTAGAAGAAGTCGTCGAAGTGCACCCCGTCGACGTCGTACCGCTGGACCGCCTCCAGCATCGAGTCCTCGACGAACGTGCGCGCCTCGGGGATGCCGGGGTTGAAGTAGAGGCGGCTGCCGGGCCGGTCGGCGCTGGGATAGGTCACCACCCAGTCGCGGTGCCGCCGCAGCGGGTGCGTCGGCGCGAGCCGGTCCAGCCTCGGGCCGGGCCCGCCCACCGTGGCCGGCTGCCCGCCCCGGTACGGGTTGAACCAGGCGTGGAACTCCAGGTTGCGGGCGTGCGCCTCGGCGACCATGAACTCCATCGGGTCCCAGCCCGGGTCGCGGCCGTCGCGGCGCCCGGTCAGCCACTCCGACCACGGCGCGTACGCCGACGGCCAGAGCGCGTCCCCGCTCGGGCGCACGTGCACGAAGACCGCGTTGTGGTGGTGCCGCACCGCCAGGTCCAGCCAGCCCCGGAACTCCGCCCGCGCCGCCTCGGCCGACAACCCCCGCCGGCTCGGCCAGTCGATGTTGTTGACCGTCGTGATCCACATGCCCCGCAACTCGCGGGGCGCCTCGGCCGGTCGACCGGCGCAGGCGGGGGTGCGATCCGCCGGGGCGGCCCCGAAGGGGGTCACGGCGCCCTGCTCCGACACCTCGCGTCCACCGGCGACCCGGTCCCGCAACGACCAGGCGCCGAGCGCGACCGCCACGGCGAGCGCGGCGACCACCGCGACCAATGCCTGGGTACGACGGCGGTGGGCGGGCGACTCAGCGGCGGGCATCGCCCCAGTCTGCCCAGTCCGGCCCCACCTCGCGAGCCGGTTGGACCGTCGGTGGACGGTCGGCCGGGGGCCGGACGCCGACGCCGTGGCGGATCAGGCCGGGTCGTCGCCCTCGGCGGCTCAGGCGTGGCGCGTCAGGAACGCGACGCCCGCCTCTCGTCTGCGGTGCCGCGGTCACCGTCTGTCGAGACGAACGGGGTGCGCATACGGGTCATCGCGTCCGCGCTCACGTCCACCGCTCGCCCGCGTTCGCGGTCGGTGTCCCTGTCTCCCTCTGACTCGAAGGGATTCAGGGCGGGCGGCGTCAGGTCTGCCAAGACGTACTCCAAGATTCACAGGGCGGCGCGCAACGTGTTCACTGGCGGCTGCGAGCCGGGAGGGAACGCGGGTGGTCGGGGCGCGTCATCGGCCGTCGTATGCCCGCTTCGGACAGCCTACCGCTCCCCCGCACCACCGCCGAGGCGAGGCTGCGGCGGCCCACGTACGGGCGACGCGACGGCGCCGTCACCGGCCCCGCGCGGTCACGGGATCGGCACCGGTGTCGCGGCGGTCAGCACGGCCGCCGCAGCGGCGAGCCCGAGCAGGCAGGTGAGCCCCGCGACGCCGGCCATCCAGCCGGCCCGCGGCACGACGGTCGCCGGCACCGGGGTCGACGTCGTGCGGCGCGGCGGGACGCACCTGGCGAGGGCGAGCGCGCCCACGCACAGCGCCGGTGCCGCCACGGCCGGATAGACCCAGCCGCCGAGCAGCGGGGTGAGCAGTCGCGCGCCGACGGCACCCGCCACAAGGAACGCCGCCGCCGTGCGCCGCCAGGCCAGCATGGTCCGCTCCAGTTGCAGGCCGGGGTCGCCGTCCAGGCGAGGAGGTGTCCCGGGTGGACCCGCCGCCGCCGGGCGGTGCCCGTCGCGGGGTGCGGCGGCACGGCTCACCGGACGAGGCCGACCAGGATCAGTCCGGCCGCCAGGACCAGGCCCAGGCCGAGCGGCAACGCCAGCGCGGGTGGCGGCAGGCTCCGACCGAGGCGCAGCGCCGCCTCCGTACGCAGCCAGCCGATCCACGCCTGCACCGGGGCCACGGCGCCGAGCAGGATCAGCACGACGGCCGCGGCGCGGCGCAGCCCGGGCGCGATGGGCAGGGCCAGCGCCTCCAGGGCGATCCCGGCCGCGAAGAGCGCCAGCGACGTACGGATCCAGGCCAGGAAGGTGCGCTCGTTGGCGAGACTGAACCGGGGGTCGGGATCGACGCCCCGGTCGAAGACCCGGCCGGGCCACCGGCGTCGCCCGGGCGTCCGCGAGGAGGTCTCGTCGTCCGTGTCGACTACCACAGGGCGGTCACTCCCTTTCCGACGGCGATGACGCTGCCAATCAAGGCCAGCCCGATGACCGATCCTCGGGCCCGCTCCTCCGGCAGCCAGCGGGACAGGACCTGACCTCCGGCGATGCCGACGGTCATCGCCACGGCGCAGGCCAGCAGCAGGGGCCAGGACAGCGCCGGCGTGCCCTTGGCGGCCAGCGACAGCACGTTGGTGACCAGGCCGACGACCTGCACGGTCGGCACGAAGCTGCGCTGGCCCCAGTCGGTGCTCACCGCGTAGACGGCCAGGGGCGGCCCGCCGGTGCCCGCGGTGGTGTTGAAGAACCCCGAGGTGAAGCCCGACAGCACCGGCCCGGCCCGGCCGCGCAGGAAGCGCAGCGGGTTGCCCCGGGCGACCCAGGCGACGGAGATCGCCGTGATCGAGCCGACGCCGATGAGCAGCAACGGACCGGGCAGGGACGCCACCACCCAGGCGCCGAGGGGGACGGCGACCACGACGCCGACGATCATCTCCACGGCCAACCTGCGGTGCAGGGCCCGGAAGGTCGAGGCCAGCACGACGAGGTTGATCGCGGCGGAGAGCAGGTTCGCCAGCACGACGCCGGTGAACGGGCCGAGGATGATGACCAGGAACGGCGCCGCGACCAGCGCGAAGCCGAGCCCGGTGACCCGCTGCATGGCCGCCCCGAGGGCGACCGCCACCACCGCGAGGGCGGCGCCGAGGAGGGCCACCGTCAGCGGGACACGGCGTCGTCAACCACGTCGCAGAGGCGGCGCAGCCGATCCACGGAGATGGTCCGCAGGTCGTCGGCCATCGTCGGGCTGCCGACGACCGACGCCCAGATCGCCCGGCCCGCCAGGAAGCCCGACGCCCCGGCCTGGCAGGCGAGGCGGACGGCGTCGGGGAAGAGTTCGGCGGGTACGCCCGACGACAGCACCACCCAGGGCCCGGCGATGGACTCGCTCAGCCGGGAGCAGCCGGCGACGATCTCCGCCGGGGTGCCCTGCCCAGCGGTGGGGACCTCGGCCTTGTAGAGGTCGGCGCCGAGCGAGCCGAGTTCGCTGGCGGCGGCGAGGATGCCGGCGTCGTGGTCGAAGGCGCCGCCCTGGCGGGGGGCGCGGGACACCGGCTCGATGATGCTGACGAGTCCGTTGTCGCGGCACCGCCGCACGAAGTCCGTCACCAGGGCGATCCGGGGGGCGGGGTCCTCGTCGGGGCGCCAGAGCACGAGCAGCTTGAGCGCCTTGGCGCCCTGGGCGCGTACGGCGGCGGGGTCGACGTCGTCGTCGATGGCGACGTCGGCGACGAACTCGGTGGCGCTGGCGGTGAAGCGGTCGGCGGCGGCGATCAGGGCGCACTCGGCGGCGACGGCCTCCTGGGCGATGACGGCGTCCCAGCCGAACTGCTTGTCGACGAGGATCGCCGAGGCGTACGGGCTCAGCGCGCGGGCCGCCGCGACCTTGAAGTCGGTGATCTGCTCGTCGGTCACCGGCTGGCTCTGGTGGGCGGCGAACATCGCCCGCAGGGCCTCCCGCTGGTCGACGGCGAGCATGGCGTAGCCGCCGGAGGGGCGGGCCAGGACGGTGGGCGACACGGTGGCGACGGTCATGGGGTACCTCCCAGGATTACCAAAGGACGTTTGCAACGTACCATCGGATGGTAGAAAAATAACATCCCTCGGTTGCTCTAAACTCTCCACCGAGCCCCGTGGGGTGACATCCGGCAGGAGGGCCCGGCGTGAGCGTGCAGACGTCCCGTTACGAGAGCGCCCCCCGGCGCCGCACGCAGATCATGGCCGCGCTGCGGCGGGCGGGCTTCCTCTCCGTGGCGGAGCTCAGCGCCCAGCTCGGCGTCTCGCAGATGACCGTGCGACGCGACCTGCGCCAGCTCGCCGAGTCCCACGAGGTGACCCTCGTGCACGGCGGGGTCAGCCTGCCGCCGGGCGGCGTGGCCGGCCCCGGCTTCGCCTCCCGGGCCCAGACCCACACGCAGGCCAAACTCGCGATCGGGGCGGCCGCCGCCGCCCTGGTGCAGCCCGGCGACACCATCGGCATCGACAGCGGGACCACCGCCGCCGAGGTGGCCCACGCCCTGCCCGCCGAGTTCGAGGGATGCGTGGTCACCCACTCGGTGCCGGTGCTGGGGCACATGCTGTCGCGTCCGCGTGCCCGCGTCATCGGGATCGGCGGCGAGCTGCTGCACGACAACCAGGCGCTGGTCGGCTTCGCGGCCCTGGACCTGACCCGCCGCCTGCGGATCCGGATGCTCTTCCTCGGCGCCGGCGCCGTCGACGAGCGCGGGGTCTACGTGCGCTCGGAGATCGAGCTCAGCGCCAAGCACGCCCTGATGGAGATCGCCGACGAGATCGTCCTGGTGGTCGACGCGAGCAAGCTGACCGCCACCGCCCCGGTGCAGGTCTGCGGGCTCGACCGGATCGACACCGTGGTCGTCGACGCTCCCCTGCCCGAGGCGGTCGCGACGACGGTGCGGCGCAACGGCATCCGCGTCATCACCGCCTGACCTCCCCGGTCCACCCCCGCCACCGGCCGCCGATCCGGCGGGCGGCACCGGGTGCCACGACGCCCTGCCGCGGGCTCCGGCCGTCCCGGCAGCCCAGCGTCGGGCCCTGCCGTCCGCGTAGCCCAGCGGCGGCGCGTAGCCCAGCAGCAGGCCCTGCCGTCCGCGTAGCCCCGCGCCGGGCCCGGCGGCCCACGTAGCCCACCAGCACCACCGCGCGGCGACGCGTCCCGTTGCGGGGCGCGTCGTCCTTTTTCGCCCGCCACCGCCGGCCACCGGGACGCCCCAGTTTGTTTCCAGCCCTTGACGGGCCGATGAACGCCGGCTAGAACTGCATGCAGTTCTTCACAAGTGTGAGAGAGGCCTCATGGGACTCAGCGGAGATCTGCAGCACGCCCCGGACGCGGTCGACCAGGCCGGTCCCTCGGCCGAGCAGGCCGGCGCCTCGGTGGGCGCCGTGCGGCTGCCCGACGTCCCCGTCGCCGACGTGCGGTGCCGGGTGTTCCGCGCCCGGCCCGCCGAGCAGATCGCGATGTCCTTCGCTCCCCTGACCCACCGGGTGATGGTGCTGGTCGAGGTCGAGCTGGCCGACGGTTCGGTCGGCATCGGCGAGAGCTGGGCAAACTACCCGTCCTGGGCCTGGCGCGAGCGCGTCGCCACGATCAGGGAGGGCGTGGCGCCGCTGCTGCTCGGCACGCGGCCGGCCGACCCCGCCGACGCGCAGCGGGCGCTGATGGCGAAGCTGGGTCCGCTGGGCCGCCAGTGGGGTGCGCCCGGCCCGATCCACCAGGCGGTGAGCGCGGTCGACATCGCGCTCTGGGACCTGGCCGCCCGGCACGCCGGGCGGAGCCTGGCGTCGCTGCTCACCACGCACCCCCGCACCGAGCTGCCCGTCTACGGCTCCAGCCTCGGCCCCGCCGGGGTCGCCGAGACCGCGACGCACTGCGGGGCGCTCGGGCTGACCGCCGTGAAGGTCAAGGTCGGCTTCGGCCGGGACCGGGACCTGGACAACGTCCGCACCACGCGGCGCGTCCTCGGCGACGGGGCGCAGATCTTCGCCGACGCCAACCAGGCGTGGTCGTTGCCCGAGGCGCTGCGGATGCTGCCGGCGCTGGCCGACCTGGGTGTCGCCTGGGTCGAGGAGCCGCTCGCCGGCGACCGTCCGGAGGAACTCGACGAGCTCGGCGCCCGCACCGGCATGCCCCTGGCCACCGGCGAGAACCTCTACGGCGCCGCGGCCTTCACCCCGTACCTGCGCGGCAGCGGGGTCACCATCGTGCAACCGGACCTCACCAAGGTCGGTGGGATCAGCGAGTACCTGACGGTGCTCCGGGCCGCCGAGGCCGCCGGCAAGACCGTCAACCCGCATCTGTACAACGGCGCGATCGCGACCGCCGCGACCGTGCAGGTGGCCGCCAGCAGCCCGGCGACGTCCCTCGTCGAGTGGGACGTCCGGTCCAACCCGCTGCGCCAAGCCGCCGACGAGTTCCTGACCGCCCACGGCACGGTCACCGTGCCCCACCGCCCCGGTCTCGGTATCGACCTCGATCCGGACCAGCTCGACCCGTACGAGGAGCAGCTGTCGTGACCGATTCCCCGATCGTCGACGAGGTCCTGGCAACCCCGAGCGCGGTGCGCATCGGCGGCCGGGCGGTCCCGGGCGCCGTCACGGGGGCGCCCACCCTGCCCGTCGTCGACCCGTCCACCGGGACGGCCTTCGCCGAGGTCAGCACCGGCGGCTCGGCCGACGCCGCCCGCGCGCTCGCCGCCGCCACCGCCGCGCTGCCGACCTGGGCGGCCACCCCGGTGGCGGAGCGCGCCGCGGCCCTGCGGGCCATCGCCGACGACATCGAGGCCCTGGCGACCCGCCCGGACTGGGCCGGGCTGATCACCAGGGAGACCGGCAAGCGGCTCGCCGAGTCCACCGCCGAGCTGGGGCTGACCGTGACCTACTTCCGGGTCATGGCCGACCTCGTCGAGCGGCAGGAGGAGCAGCGGCTGACGGTGGTGCCGCAGCACGAGCACCGGGTCGCCGCCCGGCCGGTCGGGGTCGCGGCCGTACTCACCCCGTGGAACTTCCCGGTCTCCATCCCCGCCCGGAAGATCGCACCGGCGCTCGCCGCCGGCTGCCCGGTGCTGTTCAAGCCCTCGGAACTGGCTCCGCTGTCGTCGATGGTGCTCGCCGCGGTGTGCGAGCGGCACCTGCCCGACGGGGTGCTCGGCACCGTCCTCGGCACCCCGGCCGACGTCGTCTCCCCGTGGCTCGCGGCGCCGGCGGTGCGGGCGGTCTCGTTCACCGGGTCGACCCGGGTCGGTCGCCTGGTGGCCACCGAGGCGGCGCCGCGGTTCCTGCGTACGGTGATGGAGTTGGGCGGCTGCGCGCCGTTCGTCGTCCTCCCGGACGCCGACCCGCAGGCCGCGGCGCAGACCCTGATGGTCGCCAAGTACCGCAACAACGGCCAGTCCTGCATCGCGGCCAACCAGATCCTGGTCGCCCGGGAGGTGTCCGGGGAGTTCGTCGAGGCGTTCGTCGAGGCCACCCGCGCCCTGCGCGTCGGCGATCCCCGGGACCCCGGCACCGACATCGGCCCGCTCGCCCCGGCCGGCGACCCGGCACGCATGGCCGCTCTGGTCGACGAGGCCGTCGCCCGGGGCGCCCGTGCCGTCGCGCCGCACGGCGCGGCACCGTCCGTCGGGCACTACGCCGCCCCGACGGTGCTGCTCGACGCGCCCGTGGACAGCCGCGCCATGACCGGTGAGATCTTCGGACCGGTCGCGCCGGTGCACGTCTACGACGACCTCGACGCGGCGTTGGCGGTGCACCACGCCACGGGCTACGGGCTCGCCGGCTACGTGTGCGGCACCGACCTGGACGCCGCGCGGGCGGTCGCCGACCGGCTGCGCGCCGGCATCGTCGGGATCAACACGGGCACGCCGAACACGCCGTGGGTGCCGTTCGGCGGGCTCGGTGACTCGGGCGTCGGCTACGAGGGCGGCCGGCCGGGCCTGGAGGCGTTCCAGACCCACCTCAGCGTCGCCTCCCGCCCGGTGAGGGCCTGAGCGTCATGCGCCTGCTCATCGGCCAGACCGGCGCGCCGACCGCCGTCGTCAACGCGAGCCTGCGCGGCTTCCTGGAGGGCGCTGAGGGCCACGAGGTCCTCGCCCTGCGCGGGGGCCCCGACGGTCTCGTCGACGGCCGGCTCACCCCGGTCACCCTCGCCGACGTCCCGCCCGCCTGGACCCACCGCGGCGGGTCCTGGCTCGGCGCCGGCCGCCGGGCGGTCACCGGCGACGACCTCGACGCGGCGGTCGCGACGCTCGCCGAGCACCGCGTCGACGGGGTCGCCCTGATCGGCGGCAACGGCACGATGGCGCTGCTGCGGGCCCTCACCGAACGCGCCGAGCAGGCCGGGTTGCCCCTGTGCACCGCAGGCATCCCCAAGACCGTCGACAACGACCTGGTCGGCGTCGACCACTGCCCGGGATTCGGCTCCGCCGCGCGCTACCTGACCCGGGTCGTGCCCGACCTCGCCCGCGACCACGCGGCCATGCGGGCGATCGAGCCGGTACGCATCGTGGAGACCCTGGGCCGGTCGGTGGGCTGGCTGGCGCTGGCCGCGACGTGGCACCGGGAGGACCCGGCGCACGCACCGCACCTCGTCCTGCTGCCGGAGGTGCCGTTCGACCGGGCCGACTTCCTGCGCCAGGTCGACGACGCCCTGCACAAGCACGGCCGCGCGTTCGTGGTGACCAGCGAAGGTGCCGCCCGCGAGCTGACCGACGAGCCCTTCGAGGCGGCCAACCACACCCGGATCCTGCTGGGCGGGGTGTCCCGCCGGCTCGCCGCGCTCGTCACCGCCGAACTCGGGGTCGCCGCCCGCGGCGAGGTCCTCGGCATGGTGCAGCGCTCGGCCGGCGCCTTGGCCGGCGACGTCGACCGCCGGGAGGCGACCGAGGCCGGGCGGCACGCCGCGCGGCTGCTCGCGGACGGGCGCAGCGGGCTCATGGTCGGCCTGCACCGCGTCGGCACCGACCCCTACGCCGCCGGGTACGACCCGGTGCCACTGGCGGAGGTGGCCGGCCGCACCCGACCGGTACCCGCGCCGTGGCGCACGACCGACCCCGCCGACCTCGGCGACTTCCACGACTGGCTCACCCCTCTCATCGCCTGAGTGACCCCTCCATCGAAAGGCAGGCACATGCGGCACAGGTACCTGAGCGCGGCGCTCGCCCTGGCCCTGGTCGGCGGACTCACCGCCGGCTGCGGCTCGGACTCCGCCGGCTCCGCCAACGAGATCAACCTGATCATGTCGAACCACCCCTGGCAGCGGGCGATCGAGCCGTTGATCGACGACTTCGAGAAGGAGTCGGGCGTCACGGTGAAGGTCCAGACGTTCGCCGAGCAGCAGATGCGCGACAAGGTGCAGCTCAACCTCCAGTCGCGCAGTGCCTCGATGGACGTGTTCATGACGCTGCCCTCCCGTGAGGGCCCCCAGTTCGCCAAGTCCAACTACTACGAGCCGCTGGACGAGCACGTCGGCAAGGCGGGGGCGGACTACGACGTCGACGACTTCCCGGCCGCCGTACGGGCCGGCATGACCGTCAACGACAAGCTGATCGCCGCGCCGATCAACGTCGAGGGCGTGGTGCTGTACTACCGCACCGACCTGTTCGACAAGTACGGCGTCACGCCGCCGAAGACGCTCGACGAGCTGACCACCGCCGCCGAGACGATCAAGCAGAAGTCCGGCGGCAGCGTCACCCCGATCGCGCTGCGCGGACAGTCCGCGGCACTGCCGTTCACCTTCGGTCCGTTCCTGCACTCGCAGGGCGTGAGCTGGACCAAGCCCGACGGCACGCCCAACTTCGACGACCCGAAGGCGATCGAGGCGATCGACCGCTACGCCACCCTGGCCCGCGAGTACGGCCCGCCCGGCGTCGTGAACAACACCTTCACCCAGTCCTCGGCCCTGTTCGCCGCCGGCAACGCCGCCATGGAGCTGGAGTCGAGCAACGAGGTCAGCAGCATCGTCGACCCCAAGACCTCCAAGATCGCGGACAAGATCGGCGTCCTCGACTTCCCGGCCGGCGCCGCCGGTTCCAAGACCACCGTGCTCTCCTGGGGCCTGTCGGTCTCCTCGTTCTCGAAGAACAAGGACGCGGCGTGGAAGTTCGTGCAGTGGGCCACCAGCGCGAAGACGCAGCTGGAGCTCACCAAGTCCGGCATCGCGCCGCCGCGCACCTCGGTCAGCCAGGACCCGGCCTACACCGCCACCCTCAACACCGAGACGCTCAAGCAGTGGAACGCGGCGCTGACGAAGGCGCAGACCGACGGTGACACCGAGGTCGGGCCGGTGGGTGTCGCGGCCCCCGAGATGCGCAAGGTCATCGGCGACGCGGTCGGCACCGTGATCCTCGGCCGGGCGAGCGCCGCGGACGCGGCCAAGCAGATCCAGGACGGCCTCACCCCGCTGCTGGCGAAGAACAGCGAGTAGGAGCCTCATGAGCACCGACACGACGACGAAACGCCCGACCGGCCCCCGCCCCGCCAGCACGGCGGGGCGGGGGGCGGGGCGCCGGCCGAGAAGGACGGTGCATCCGACCGCCCGGGGGATCTGGCCCTTCGTGGTGCCGGCCGCCGTGGTCACCGCCCTGCTGGTCCTGCTGCCGATCGCGTACACCGTCTGGTTGTCGGTGACCGACCGGCAGTCCGACGGCACGAACACGGGCTTCCTCGGGTTCGACAACTACGCCCAGATGTTCGCCAACCCGGCGTTCTACAACTCCCTGAAGGTCACGCTCTTCCTCTTCGTGGTGTGCCTCGCCGTGGAGACCGTGCTGGGACTCGCGCTCGGCTACGTGATGAGCCTGGACGTGCCGGGTCGGCGCGTCTTCCAGGGCATGATGCTCATCCCGGCGATCACCGCGTCGGTGGCGGTCGGCCTGCTCTGGCTGCTGATCATGGATCCGTCGCTGGGGGCGGCCAACGAGCTGCTGGCCGTCATCGGGATCGACCCCGTGGTCTGGCTCGGTGACCCGTCCATCGCGCCCTGGTCCATCGCGCTCGTGGACATCTGGCAGTGGACGCCGTTCATGGCGCTGATCATCTCCGCCGGCATCCGGTCGTTGCCGGAGGAGCCGTTCGAGGCGGCGGCCATCGACGGGGCGAGCGGCTGGCGTACCGCGTGGAACATCGGTCTGCCCCTGCTGCGGCCGGTGCTCATCGTCGCGATGCTGCTGCGCACCGTCGACCTGGTCCGCTTCTTCGACACCATCTACATCATGACCCAGGGCGGGCCGGTCGACTCGACGAACACCCTCAACGTGTACGGCTACAACGAGGCGTTCATCAACCAGGCGCCCAGCTACGCCGCCGCCCTGCAGATCGCCCTGCTGGTCCTCGTCGTCCTGATCGCCACCGTCTTCACCCTGGTCCGAAGGAGGGCCGCGAAATGAGCGCGGGCAAGCGGCTGGTCGGCGTCTACACCGCGTACGTCCTGTTCGCCGTGGTCTTCTTCGGCCCGGTGCTGTTCATGCTCTGGTCGTCGCTGCGGCGCAACGTCGACATCACCGGCTCCCTGTTCGACGTGGCCTCGCCGCTGACGCTGGAGAACTTCACCAACCTGTTCGAGCGCTTCGAGTTCGGCCGCTACATCGTCAACAGCTTCATCGTGGCCGGCGGCTCCACCCTGCTCGGCCTGGTGCTGGGCGCGCCGGCCGCGTACGTGATCGTCCGGCGGCAGCTGAACACGCTGGGCTTCGTGACGCTGCTCGCCCGGATGGCACCCGGCGTGCTGTTCGTGCTGCCGCTGTTCGTGCTCTCCATCCGCATCGACGCCCCGTCGAACACGGGGCTCAACTACGCCCTGCTCATCGTGGCGCACCTGATCGTCACCCTGCCGCTGTGCATCTGGCTGCTGATCCCGTTCTTCGAGGAGATCCCGATCAGCATCGAGGAGTCGACGCTCATCGACGGCGCCTCCACCTGGCAGCGGTTCCGCATGGTGGTGCTGCCGCTCGCCATGCCGGGCGTCTCGGTGGCACTCACGCTCAGCTTCGTCTTCTCCTGGAACTACTTCCTGTTCGCCCTGGCGCTCGCCAACGACCAGACGCTGCCGCTGACGGTCATCGCCTTCAACTTCATCGGCCAGGGATCGAACGACTTCGGCGGTCTGATGGCCGCGAGCACGCTCATCTCAGCGCCGGCCCTCCTGCTGACGATCTTCGCGCAGCGGTGGCTGGTGCGTGGAATCACCGGAGGTGCCGTCAAGTGACGACCACCAGTGTCCGTGCCCGCTTCCTGGGCGACGGACGGATCGACTTCGAGCGGGCCACCCTCGGCCCGGTAGCGAACGGGCAGGTACGCGTCCGCGTCGACGTCTGCGCCCTCTGCGGCTCGGACAAGCGGCTGCTGCGGTCGGGCTCGCCCGTGGTGCCGGGGCACGAGATCGCCGGCACCGTGGTCGACGTCGGCGCGGACGTCACCGTGCCCGTCGGGACCCGCGGCATCGTCTACATCCCGGTCTTCTGCGGTACGTGCCGACGCTGCGCCGCCGGCCGCACCAACCAGTGCCTGCACCTGCGGGAGCTGATCGGCTGGCAGCGCGACGGCGGGTTCGCCGAGCACGTCGACGTGCCGGCCCGCTGCCTTCTGCCGGTGCCCGACGACGTGCCGCTGGACACGGCGGTGCTGGGTCTGGACACCGTGGGCACCGCCGCGCACGCCCTGCGCCTGTGGCAGCGCACGCAGCCCGACGGCGTCGACCGGGCGCTGGTCATCGGCGCCGGCCCGTTGGGCCTCGGTGTCGTCGCCGTGGCGGGCGCCTTCGGCGTCGGCGAGGTGGACGCCTTCGACCCGCACGAGGGTCGCCTGGCCACGGCCGTCGAGCTGGGCGCCCGGGCCGCCGGCGACCTGGCGGCGGAGAACCAGTACGACCTCGTGGTCGAGGTCAGCGGGGCCGCGGCGGCCCGGGAGACCGCGCAGCGGGTGGTCGCGCCCGGCGGCGCGGTGATCGCCCTCGGCGAGTCCGACGAGCCCTACACGATGCCCGCGACGCCCCGTTGGCGGCGCACCGACTGTTACACGGTGCGTTCCTTCTACTTCCCCACCAGCGAGGTCGAGGCGAACTGGGACCTGCTGCGCGACCACGGCGCCGCGCTGCGGGACCGGCTGACGGTGCCGGTGACCCTCGCCGAACTGCCGGACGCCTTCGCCCGCTTCGTCGCCGGCGACTACTTCAAACCCTGCATCGTGTCGGAGGACGCCTCATGAACCAGCCGCAGCACCTGCTCATCCTCGCGGTCGACCAGCGTCCCTGGCTCACCCAGGCGCTCTACGGCCACACCGGCACCGCCACGCGCGGCCAGCGCGCGGCGATCGCCGACGGCAAGCACATGGTGGTGGAGGGTCTGCTCGCGGCGCTCGCGGACGAGCCGAGGCTCGCCGCGCACGCCGGCATCCTCGTCGACGCGACGCTCGGCCCCGGCGTGGCCGAGCGGGCGCACGCCAACGGGGTGACCGTGAGCATGCCGCTCGAACGCGGCGGTTGCGAGATCTACGAGACCGAGCCGGCCGACCTCAGGTCCCACCTGGAGCACCACGGCCCCGAGCTGCCCAAGGTCCTGGTCCGCTACAACGTCGAGGGCGACGTCGACGGCAACCGCGTCCAGCGCGCCCGGCTGGCCGAGGTGTCCGCGACGGTCCGCGACACCGGTGGCCGTTTCCTGTTCGAGCTGCTCGCGCCGCCCACGCCCGCGCAGCTCGACGCCGTCGGCGGCGACCTGGGACGGTTCGAGCGGGACCTGCGTCCCGCGCTGGTGCACCGCGCGATGACCGAGCTGCTCGAGGAGGTGCCGGTGGACGTCTGGAAGCTGGAGCACCTCGACCGGCAGGAGCACTACCGCACCGCGGCCCGGATCGCGGCCGAGGCCGGCGGCGAGTGCATCCTGCTCGGCGCCAACGCGCCGGCGGCGCGGGTCGAGGGGTGGCTCGCCGACGCCGCCGCCGCCGGATTCACCGGCTTCGCTATCGGGCGTAGCATCTGGTGGGACGCGCTGCGCGGGCTGCTCGCCGGGGACCTGGCCCGCCCTCAGGCGGTGGCGGCGGTCGCCGCGAACTATCGCGGATTCGCCGCCGCGTTCCTCGCCGCGGTGCCGGTCGGGCCCGAGCCGCACGAGTGAGGACACCAGTGACGCCACCTTCCCCGCCCCGGCCCCCCGCCGCGACGCTGCCGGCGCCCGCCACCGCGTCCGCGCCCGCGCAGGAGGCGGACCCGCACACCGGTGAGCGGGTCGGCGAGCTGCTCTACCGGACGCTGCGCGACCGGATCATCTCCGGCGAGCTGCGGCCCGGCACCCGGCTGAGCGTCCCGGCGTTGGCCGAGGAGTTCCGGGTGAGCCGCAGCCCCGTGCGGGACGCGGTGATCCGCCTGGTGCAGGACGAGCTGGCGCGCGAGACCCTCAACCGCGGCGCGGTCGTCGCCCGCATCGAGGGCGAGGAACTGGTCAGCCTCTACGAGGCCCGCGAGGCTCTGGAGTGGGCGGTGGCCCGGCTGGCGGCGCAGCGCTACAGCCCGGCGCTGCGCCGCCGCCTGCTCGCCCTGCTCACCGAGCACCGGCAGGTCGCGGCGGACGGCGACTTCGCCCGCCACATCGAGCTCGACGCCGCGTTCCACCGGGAGATCCGGCAGGCCGCGCAGAGCCCGGTGCTGACCCGGATGCTCGACGGCGTCCAGAGTCGGGTCCTGATCGCGATGCGCTCGACCAGCCTCACCGGCGGCATGGCCCAGGCCGTCGCCGACCACCAGGCCATCTTCGAGGCGCTCTGCTCGGGTGATCCCGACGCCGCGGGTGAGGCCGCCCGGGCGCACATCCGCCGACTCAAGGAGCTGCTCCGTGCCGCTTACTGACGCCCGCACGATCGCCGCCGTCCGGTGCCACGGTCCCGGCGACGTACGCGTCGAGCAGCTGCCCGCGCGTGTCCCGGGTGCCGGCGAGGTGGCCATCGAGCCCCTGGCCGTCGGGGTCTGCGGCACGGACGGCCACATCGTCGGCGGCAGCTTCCCGGCGGCCCGCCCGGTCGTGCTGGGCCACGAGGTCTGCGGACGGGTGCGGGAGGTCGGCCCCGGGGTCGACCGGCTCACGCCCGGCGACCTCGTGACCGTCGAGCCCCACGACTACTGCACCGCCTGCGCGTACTGCCGGCTGGGGCAGGAACACCTCTGCGACGCCAAGCGGGGCTACGGCGTACGGCTCGACGGCGGGATGACCGAGCGCATGGTCGTGCCGGCACGGATCGCCTACCGGCTGCCTCCGGACACCCCACCGTGGATCGGCGCCCTCACCGAGCCGCTCGCGTGCTGCATCCACGGCATGGACCAGCTCGCGCCCCGCTCCGGCCTGCCCGTGCTCGTCTACGGCGCCGGCCCGGCGGGGGCGATGATGGTGGCGCTGGCCCGCTCCCGGGGGCTCGCCCCCGTCGTCGTCATGGATCCCCGCCCGGACCGCCGCGACCTCGCGCTGCGGATGGGAGCCGACGCCGCCTTCGATCCGACCGACCCGGCCAGCGGGGCGGCGGCCCGGGACATGACCGACGGTCTGGGCTTCCCGTACGTCGTCGACGCGGTCGGCTCGGCGCGCCTGCTGGAGTCCGCGATCGGCATGGCCAGCCGTGGCGGCCGGATCCTGGTATTCGGTGTCGCCCGGCCGGACGAGGAGGCCCGGGTACGCCCCAACGAGGTCTTCGCGCGCGAGCTGACCATCGTGGGGGCGGTCATCAATCCGTACACCCACCACCGCGCCGTGGGCATGCTGCCGACGCTCGGTCTGGACCGGCTGCGGCCGGCGTTCTTCCCGCTGGAGAAGGCCTCGCAGGCGCTCGACGCCCAGGCCGTCGGCCAGGCCGACAAGGTCTTCGTCGCCCCGCACGGCGTCGAGGCCGCCCGCCGGTAGGCAGGCGGAAGCGGGCGGGTCCATCCGTGCGGCGCCACCGGGGCCGGGCTCCGGTGGCGCCGTACGGCGTTGCCGACTTTTGACCGTCCGGACGAAAGTTCAGACGATCTCGCACAAACATCTAGACATTTAGATTTAAGAATCATAGTGTTGCCCTCACCAGGCAGCGGCGTGCCAGGCCAACCATCAGGACATGACAACGATGTCCGTTCGATGTCCGGGCCCGCCGCTGAGCCCGAGCGCCGCGCGACGACGTACGTCGTTGTCCCGCTCCCCTGGAGGAGAGAATGCTCGGATCGTCCCGACGAGCACGCGTGCCCCTCGCAAGCGCCCTCACCGCTGTCGTCGCCCTCGCCGGCCTGTGGCTGTCCCCGCCGAGCGCGGGTGCGGCTCCGCCGCCGCAGGAGCCCGGTGTCACCCTGCGCGTCTTCGACCTGCAGGTGCCACTCAACAACCTCTGCACCCTGAAGGCCGGCCAGACACCGAACGTCGACAAGCTCATGCCGACGGTCGACTGGACGAGCGCGGCCGACTTCGGCATCGAGGACCACTTCCTGGTCCACGTCCTCGGCAACGTCAACATCACCCAGGCCGGCAGCTACACCTTCCGGCTCATCAGCGACGACGGCTCCCGCCTGCTGATCGACGACACACTGATCGTCGACCACGACGGCGCGCACGGCCCGGAACCGAAGGACGGCGCCGTCACCCTGACCGCCGGCTACCACTCCCTGCGCATCGAGCACTTCGAGCGTACGGGCGGCCAGCAGCTCACGTTGCAGTGGCGTACGCCGGGCTCCAGCACGTTCGTGACCGTCCCCGACTCGGCGCTGAGCACCGACGCCGGCGTCGTCCGGGTGACCGCACCCGGCCGCAAGGAGTGCGAGGCCAGCGGCGACTCCCCCGGCGACGGGCTGCCGCTGACGTCGGTGCACCCGAACTACACCCTGACCGACCTGCGCCCGAGCGGTTTCCAGCCGCAGGTCACCGGGTTCGACTGGTTCCCCGACGGCCGGCTGGCCGTGGCCACCTGGGGCGGTTCACTGACCACCGTGGGCGAGGTGTGGATCCTCGGCAACGTCACCGGCAGCACCAGCCCCGGCCAGGTGACCCGGGAGCGGGTCGCGACGGGGCTCCAGGAGCCGATGGGGCTCAAGATCGTCGACGGGAAGATCTACGTCTCGGAGAAGGCGAAACTCACCGAGCTCAACGACACCAACGGTGACGGGGTGACCGACCAGTACCGCACCGTGGCCACCTGGCCGTTCGGCAGCAACTTCCACGAGTTCGGGTTCGGCCTGCTCTACCGGGACGGCTACTTCTACCTCAACCTCTCGGTCTCCATCAACTACGGCGGAGCCACGACCGACCCGCAGCCGGCCCCGAACCGGGGCACGACCATCCGGGTGAACCGGAGCACCGGCGCGATCGACTACGTGGCCGGCGGCCTGCGCACCCCGCACGGCATCGGCTGGGGCCCCGAGGGCGACATCTTCGTCACCGACAACCAAGGCGGCTGGCTGCCGTCGTCGAAGCTCGTGCACGTCAAGCAGGGGCGCTTCTTCAACCACTACATGAACCCGGCCGGCCCGTTCGACAACAACCCGGTCACCCAGCCGGTGCTCTGGCTGCCGCAGAACGAGATCGGCAACTCGCCGAGCACCCCCGTCATGCTCAACCAGGGCCCGTTCGCCGGGCAGATGGTCATCGGCGACGTCACCTACGGCGGGCTCCAGCGCGCCTACCTGGAGAAGGTCAACGGCGAGTACCAGGGCGCGCTGTTCCGGATGACCCAGGGCCTGGAGGCGGGAGTGTCCGAGGTGTCCGTCGGGCCCGACGGCGCCATCTACACCGGCGGCCTGCACGGCGGCGGCAACTGGGGGCAGGAGGGCAAGCTCAGCTACGGCCTGCAGAAGATCGCCCCGAACGGCGGCAACAACTTCGACATGCTGGCGATGCGGGCCACCCCCAACGGCTTCCAGATCGAGTACACCCAGCCCCTGTCGGCGTCGACCGCCACCGCGCTGGCCAGCAAGTACCGGGTCAAGCAGTGGCGCTACGTGGCGACGGCCGCGTACGGCGGGCCGAAGATCGACGAGGAGACGCTGTCGGTCTCCTCGGCCACCCTGTCGGCCGACGGGAAGACCGTCACGTTGGCGATCAACGGCCTCAAGCCCGGCCGGGTCGTGCACGTCCGCTCGCCCCGGCCGTTCGCGGCCAGCAACGGGCAGTCGCTCTGGAGCACCGAGGTCTGGTACACGCTCAACGCCATCCCGGGTCAGCAGCCGCCCGTCAACCTCGCGCTCGGCAGGGCGGCGACCGCCGACAGCTCGTGCTCGCCCACCGAGGGCCCGGCCAGGGCCGTCAACGGGACGACCACCAGCGGCAACCTCGACAAGTGGTGTTCGACGGGCGCGACCAAGTGGTTGCAGGTCGACCTGGGCACCACCCAGAGCCTGAACCGCTTCGTCGTACGCCACGCGGGCGCCGGCGGCGAGAACACCGCCTGGAACACCCGCGACTTCACCATCCAGACCAGCACCAACGGCACCTCGTGGACGACCACGACGAACGTCACCGCCAACACGGCCAACACCACCACCCACGACTTCTCCCCCACCCAGGCCAGATACGTCCGGCTCAACGTCACCAAGGCCACCAGCACCTCCGACAACGCGGCCCGCATCTACGAGTTCGAGGCCTACGGCGGGCAGACCGCGACCGGGAACCTCGCGCTGGGCAGGGCGGCGACGGCCGACAGTTCCTGCTCGGCCACCGAGGGCCCGGCCAGGGCCGTGAACGGCAGCGTGTCCGGTGGGAACAGTGACAAGTGGTGCTCGACGGGCACCACCAAGTGGCTCCAGGTCGACCTGGGCACCACCCGCAGCGTGAACCGCTTCGTCGTACGCCACGCCGGCGCCGGCGGCGAGAACACCGCCTGGAACACCCGCGACTTCACCATCCAGACCAGCACCAACGGCACCTCGTGGACGACCACGACGAACGTCACCGCCAACACCGCCAACACCACCACCCACGACATCTCCCCCACCCAGGCCAGATACGTCCGACTCAACGTCACCAAGGCCACCAGCACCTCCGACAACGCGGCCCGGATCTACGAGTTCGAGG
Organism: Micromonospora sp. NPDC049060; assembly: GCF_040649055.1. Classification (NCBI taxonomy): domain Bacteria; kingdom Bacillati; phylum Actinomycetota; class Actinomycetes; order Micromonosporales; family Micromonosporaceae; genus Micromonospora; species Micromonospora sp. NPDC049060. Next base: position 9,966 of record NZ_JBEZEV010000030.1, on the reverse strand, counting down.
CCCACGGCCCCACAGGCGACACCGGTCGCGTCACGCTCCTCGACGGGTCCCACCTCGACAACTTCGAGAGCACCAACGGCACCCCGGCCACGTGGCCGCTGGCCAAGGGCGGCGTGGAGGTCCTCGGCGGCGACATCCGCAGCCGGCGCGCGTTCGGTGACTTCCGGCTGCACGTCGAGTTCTGGCTGCCCAACCTCCCGCCGGACGTCACCGGCCAGGCCCGCGCCAACAGCGGGATCTACCTCCAGGACCGCTACGAACTCCAGGTCCTGGACTCCTTCGGCGACACCACCCCGGCCAACGACGAGGGCGGCGCCATCTACGGAAAGATCGCGCCATCGGTCAACGCGGCCAGCGCACCGGAGACGTGGCAGACCTACGACGTCACCTTCCGGGCGGCCCGCTTCGACAGCGCCGGGGTCAAGACGGAGAACGCCCGGGTCACGGTCGTGTGGAACGGCGTCACCGTCCACGACAACGCGGTGATCAACGGGCCCACCGGCAACGGCGCCCCGGAGGGACCCTCGGTGGGGCCGATCCGGCTGCAGGACCACGGCGACCCGGGCCTCAACGTCCACTACCGCAACATCTGGGTCGAGCCCACGAGCTGACCGTACGCCCGGGGCGGGGCGACCCGCGCGGGTCGCCCCCCCCCGGCCCGCACCCCGCGCAGGCCTGAAGAACCCCCGTCCGTCGCACGGGCCCCGCGCCCGCGCGACCCGTCCACATCGGAGACGGCATGACACGTCGCGCCCGCATCCGCACCCTGCCGCTGGCGGCCGCCCTCACCCTGCTGGCCGCCCTGCTCACCCCGGTGTCCCCGGCCCGGGCGGCGCCCGCGAAGACGCCCCCGCTGACCACGCCGTGGACCAGCCAGGCCCTCACGGGCACGCCCCTGCCGGAGTACCCCCGACCGCAGATGACCCGGCCCGACTGGCTCAACCTCAACGGCGAGTGGCAGCTGCGCCAGTCCGCCACCGACGACGCCCCGCAGTTCGGCACGAACCTCCCCGAGCGGGTGAACGTGCCCTTCCCGGTGGAGAGCGCCCTGTCCGGCGTGCGGCGCGCCGCCAACGACAACCGCCACTACCTGTTCTACCGACGCACCTTCACCGTGCCGGCCGACTGGTCCGGCCGCCGGACCCTGCTGCACTTCGGGGCAGTCGACTGGCAGAGCACCGTGTGGGTCAACGGCGCGCAGGTCGGCGGGCACACCGGGGGCTACGACGCCTTCACGTTCGACGTCACGCCGCATCTCAACGGCGGCACGAACGAGATCGTGGTGAAGGTGTGGGATCCCACGGACAGCCGGCAGAACGGCAGCCTCCCCCCGATCGGCAAGCAGACCAGGACCCCGGGTGGGATCTTCTACACCCCCAGCTCCGGCATCTGGCAGACCGTCTGGTTGGAGCCGGTGCCCACCGCGTCGATCAGCGGCGTCGACGTCTATCCGAACCTGTCCACCAACACGCTACGGGTGCGGGTGTCCACCCGGGGCAACGTCACCGGACACAGCGTGCTGGCCGAGGCGCTGAACGGAAGCACGCTGGTCGGCTCGGCCACCGGTGGCTTCACCGACTTCAGCGTGCCGGTGCCGAACGCCCGCCGGTGGTCCCCGGACGATCCGTTCCTCTACGGCCTACGGGTGACGCTGCGCGACCCGGGTGGCGCCCAGGCGGACCGGACGACGCACTACTTCGGCATGCGGGAGATCACCACCGGGATGGTCGGCGGGGTGCTGCGCCCTAAGCTCAACGGCCAGTTCGTGTTCCAGGTCGGCACCCTCGACCAGGGGTACTGGCCGGACGGGCTGTACACCGCCCCCACCGACGCGGCACTCGCCTTCGACCTGCAGAAACACAAGGACCTCGGGTTCAACATGGTCCGCAAGCACATCAAGGTCGAACCGCAGCGGTGGTTCTACCACGCCGACCGCCTCGGCCTGCTGGTGTGGCAGGACGTCCCCTCGATGACCGCGCAGGACATCAACGCCGACAACGCCCAGCAGGCACAGTTCGAGGCCGAGGCGAGGGAGATCGTCGACGAACACCGCAGCTCCCCCTCGGTGGTCGCCTACACCGTCTACAACGAGGGGTGGGGCGAACGCGCGCTCGCCGACACCCGGCGGGTCGGGCAGAACGTGAAGAACCAGGACCCGACCCGGCTGGTGAACGTGCACAGCGGCCACAACTGCTGCCAGTCCCTCGGCGACCCGGGCAACGGGGACATCGACGACTGGCACATGTACCTCGGCCCCGCCTCGCCGAGCCCGTCGGCCTCCCGGGTCGCCGTACTCGGTGAGTTCGGCGGCCTGGGCCTGCGGACGCCGGGGCACGAGTACAGCCCCAGCGGCGGCTTCTTCGCCTACGAGTGGCAGCCGAACTCCACCGCCCTCACCGACCGGTACGTCGGGCTGGTGCAGGGCACCCGGAACCTGATGCTCGGCAAGGGCCTCAGCGCCTCGGTCTACACCGAGATCACCGACGTCGAAGGCGAGCTGAACGGCTTCCTCACCTACGACCGCCAGATCGTCAAGATGGTCGAGTCCCGGGTCCGGGCAGCCAACCAGGCGCTCATCGACGCGTCCAGGTCGCTCGGCGACAACCAGCCGGTCGTACTGCCGCTGAACACGCGCCGGTCGTTGCAGGTGACCACGCCCGGACACACGCAGAGGTACCTGCGGCACCAGGACAGCCTCGCCTACACCGAGGTCGTCGACTCGGGCAGCACGGCGCTGCTGAAGAACGACGCCACCTACACGATCCGGGCGGGGCTGGCCGACGCCACCTGCTACTCCTTCGAGTCGGTCAACTTTCCGGGGCAGTACCTCCGGCACGCCGCGTCCCGGGTCCGCAACTCGCCGAACGACGGCTCGGCGCTGATGCGCGCCGACGCCACCTGGTGCGCCCGCACCGGGCTGACCGGCGGCGGGGTCTCCCTGGAGTCGTACAACTTCCGGGGCTCGTTCCTGCGCCACTTCAACTCGGAGGTGTGGCTCAGCAACGGCGCCGGCGGCGCGGCGTACGACACGCCCACCCTCTGGAGCGCGGACAGCACCTGGAACGTCGCCGCGCCCTGGGCGCCGTGAGGACCGGACCGCGAGCCGGCGCACCGCCGCCCAGGTGGCGGTGGATCCGGGGGCCGCCGCCCGCATCGGTCGGGCCGGGCAGGCGGCCGGGCCGAGGGCGCCGTCGCGTCGGCGGGAGGCAGGATGGGCGGGTGACTGCCCCCACCCGCCCGTCGTCGGCCGTCCTGGACGCGGTGCTCGAACGGTTGACCTACGTCAACGAGGAGACCGGCTACACCGTCGCCCGGGTGGCCACCGGCCACGGCAGCGACCTGCTCACGGTGGTCGGCGCGCTGCTGGGAGCCCAGCCGGGGGAAAGCCTGCGCCTGTCCGGCCGGTGGTCGTCGCACCCCCAGTACGGCCGGCAGTTCGAGGTGCACTCGTACACGACCGTTCTGCCGGCCACGATCCAGGGCATCCGCCGTTACCTCGGCTCGGGGCTGGTCAAGGGCATCGGTCCGGTGTTCGCCGAGCGGATCGTCGCCCACTTCGGCCTCGACACCCTCCGCGTGATCGAGGAGGAGCCCGCCCGGCTGGTCGAGGTGCCCGGCCTGGGACCGAAGCGCACCGCGAAGATCACCGCGGCGTGGGAGGAGCAGAAGGCCATCAAGGAGGTGATGGTCTTCCTCCAGGGCGTCGGCGTGTCCACCTCCCTGGCCGTGCGGATCTTCAAGCAGTACGGCGACGCCTCCATCACGGTGGTCCGGAACGAGCCGTACCGGCTGGCGGCCGACGTGTGGGGCATCGGCTTCAGGACCGCCGACACCATCGCCCAGGCCGTCGGGATCCCGCACGACAGCCCCCAGCGGGTCAAGGCCGGCCTCCAGTACACCCTGTCCGAGGCCACCGACAACGGGCACTGCTACCTGCCCGACGGTCAGTTGGTCGCCGACGCCACCAAGATCCTCGACGTGCCCGCCGACCTCGTCACCACCTGCCTGGACGGGCTCGTCGGTGAGGAGGGGGTGGTCCGCGAGACGCTGCCCGGGCCGGACGGCGAGCCGACGGCGGCGGTCTACCTGGTGCCGTTCCACCGCGCCGAGCAGTCCCTCGCCGGATCCCTGCTGCGGCTGCTGCGCGACCGCGCCGACCGGCTGCCCCACTTCACCGGCGTCGACTGGGGCCGGGCGCTGGCCTGGTTGAAGGCCCGCACCGGCACAGAGCTGGCCCCCGAGCAGGAACAGGCCGTCCGCCTCGCCCTCACCTCCAGGGTCGCCGTGCTGACCGGTGGCCCCGGCTGCGGCAAGAGCTTCACCGTGCGCTCGATCGTCGAACTCGCCGCCGCGAAGAAGGCCAAGGTCACCCTCGTCGCGCCGACGGGCCGCGCCGCCAAGCGGCTGTCGGAGCTGACCGGGCACCCGGCGGCCACCGTGCACCGGCTGTTGCAGCTGCGCCCCGGCGGGGAGGCCAGCCACGACCGGGACAATCCCCTCGACGTCGACCTCCTCGTCGTCGACGAGGCCTCCATGCTCGACCTGATCCTGGCCAACAAGCTCGTCAAGGCCGTTCCGCCCGGCGCGCACCTGCTGCTCGTCGGCGACGTCGACCAGCTGCCCTCCGTCGGCGCCGGCGAGGTCCTGCGGGACCTGCTCGCCGCCCCGGCCATCCCCCGGGTCCGGCTGACGCAGGTCTTCCGCCAGGCCGCGGAGTCCGGGGTCGTCACCAACGCCCACCGCATCAACGCCGGCAGGCCGCCCCTGCTCCAGGGCCTCAGCGACTTCTTCCTCTTCGCCAGCGACGACACCGACGCCACCGCCGCCCTGACCGTCGACGTCGCCTGCGCCCGGATCCCCGCCCGCTTCGGCCTCGACCCGCGCCGCGACGTCCAGGTCCTCACCCCCATGCACCGCGGCCCGGCCGGCGCGGCGGCCCTGAACACGCTGCTCCAGCAGCGGCTCACCCCGGCGCGCGAGGGGCTACCCGAGCGCCGCCTGGGCGGACGGGTGTTCCGCGTCGGCGACAAGGTCACCCAGGTCCGCAACAACTACGACAAGGGCCAGGCCGGCGTCTTCAACGGCACCGTCGGCATCGTCACCGCTCTCAGCACCGACGAGCAGACCCTGACGGTACGCACCGACGAGGACGAGAGCATCGACTACGACTTCGACGAACTCGACGAGCTGGCCCACGCGTACGCCATGACGATCCACCGCTCGCAGGGCTCCGAGTATCCCGCCGTGGTCATCCCGCTGACCACCAGCGCCTGGATGATGCTGCAACGCAACCTGCTCTACACCGCTGTCACCCGCGCCAAGAAGCTCGTCGTCCTGGTCGGTTCCCGCCGCGCCCTCGCCGCCGCCGTCCGTACCGTCGGGGCCGGGCGTCGCCACACCGCCCTCGACCACCGCCTCGCCTGAGCACTGGCTGCTGGCGAACCGCAGGAGGAGTTTGATCGTGCAGGTGGAGCCGTTGGTCGAACGACGGGCACACCAGCTCGGCGACGTGGGCCGGCGATGGCTCGCCCGGCTACCAACGCTGATCGCCGAGCTGGAACGCCGGTGGCACATCGCCGTCGGCGCTCCCCTGGCCGGCGGAACCGCGGCGTACGTCGCCCGGGCCCGTACGGCGAACGGTCGCGACGCCGTGCTCAAGCTGGTCCTACCCGATCCGGACCTGACCCGCCAGGTGCCGACCATGGTCGAGGCGCGCGGCCACGGGTACGCCCGGCTGTTCGCGCACGACATCGAGCGGAACGCGATGCTGATCGAGGCACTCGGGCCGTCCCTGAGCCAGCTGGACACACCTGTCGAACAGGTCATCGAGGTGCTCTGCCGCACGCTGCGCCAGGCCTGGCGAACGGCGCCGTGGCCGGAACTCACCGCCGCCCCGACGCTGGACAAGGCCTGCCAGCTCAGCGAGTTGGTCGGCCGACTCTGGGAGGGCCTCGGCCAGCCCTGCCCGGAGCGTGTCGTCGCCCGGGCCCTGCACTTCGCCGAGCAGCGCTGCGCCGCCGCCGACCAGCAGCGGTACGTCGTCGTGCACGGCGACCCGCACCCCGGCAACGCCTTGCGGGTGCCGACGCCGCGGACGGGGGCCGAGTCCGGATTCGTGTTCGTCGACCCGGACGGCTTCCTCGGAGACCGCGCCTACGACCTCGGCGTCGTGCTGCGCGACTGGTGTGCGCAGCTGTCGGCCGGCGACGCCCGCGGCACCGCGCGACGGTACTGCCAGCTCCTGGCCGGACACACCGGCGTCGACGAGGCCGCCATCTGGCAGTGGGGCTTCCTGGAACGGGTCTCCACCGGCCTGTTCCTCATGCAGCTCGGAGACGTCGCGCAGGCGCGGTCCTTCCTCGCCACCGCCGAAGCCCTCGTCGCCGAGAACGTGCCGTGACGGCTCAGCCCCGCGCACGCGCCCCGGTTACGGCGGTCGGTGCGGGGCGCAGCGCCGCGAGCTGGATCTGCAACGCCAGCCGCGTGCGCGGCGAGTCGAGATCCACGGCGACGACCTCGGTGAGGCGACGCAACCGGTAGCGGAGCGTGTTGGGGTGCACGTGCAGCTGCCGGGCGGCCCGCTGCGGGTCGCCCTGCTGGTCGAGCCAGGCGGCGACGGTGGCGACGTAGTCGGTGCCGTGCTCCCGGTCGTGGGCCACGAGACCGGGCAGGGGGCCGCCCAGCAGCAGGTCGACGCCCGGCACGGCGCCGACCACCCGGTGCACGACCAGCTCCGCCCAGTGGTCCTCGAACCGCAGCACCGGGCCCCGCTGCCCGGCCGGACCGCGCAACGCGAGCAGCTCCGCCGCCTCGGCGCGCGAGCGCGGCAGGTCCGCCAGGTTCCGGGCGACGCCGCCGGACGCGGCGTACAGACCCGGGTCCTGCACGGCGACGTCGTGGATCAGCTTCTCCATCCACCGCCGCGAACCGGGCGCGGCGCCCTCGTCCACCAGGACGGCGAACAGGACGTCCCCGACGTCAGCGAGCAGCGGCTGGCGCCAGCCGTGCCGGCGGGTGATCGACTCCCACAGGGCGAGGTTGTCGACCATCTCCCCCGTACCGCCGAGGGCGACGACCCGCCACGGTCCCTCGGGCAGGGCCAGCTCCTCCCGGCCCAGCCCGCCGGGGGCCCGCAGGACCGCCCGCAGGCGGTCGGCCGACACCCGGCGCGCGACGTCGGCCTGCACGCGCAGGCGGAGCAGGTGCAGGGCCAGCACGGACGCCGTGCCCTGGAGGTCGCGCAGCCGCTCCTCCGGCACCGGGCCCTCGACGACGGCCCAGATCGAGCCGAGCAGCTCGCCGCCGGCGCGGATCGGGACGACGAGGCGGGGCAACGTCCCGTCCGGGCCCTGCGGTACGAAGATCAGCTCGCTGCCCGTCGCGAGCTTGCGGAAGACGCCACGGGAACGGAAGTGGGCGATCACGTTGCCGGGGGCGCGACGCCCCACGATCGTCGACACGCGCGCCGGGTCGGTGCGGTCCTGGCGCGACGAGTAGGCCAGCACCCGGGACTGGGCGTCCTCGATCGTCACCGGCGCGTCGACGACGGCGGCGGTCGCGTCGGCGAGGGCGAACAGCTCGTCGTAGACGCCGGGCTCCCCGGCCTCCGACGAGCCGGGCGCGACGGCCCGGTCGATCATCCCGCGGAGCAGCCAGACGAGCTGGGCCCAGGAGCCGTGACGTTGAAGCTCGACCAGGGTGAGGCGCCGTTCGGCGGCGGCCGACGTCACGTCGGGGTGCGCGGCCAGCGGAGGCTTGAGCACCAGGCCGGCCGCCCCGGCCTCCTGGCAGCGCGCGACGACGGCGAGGGCCTGTTCCGGGGTCGCGACGCCCGCGCCGAGGACGAGGTCACCGCTCTGGCCGGTCGTGGCGTCGTCGGCGAGGGTCACATCGCGTACCTCCGCCTCGTCGGCGGGGACGACGACCTTGAGCAACGCGGCGCCGGCCGCGTCCACCACGCCAGCCACGGTGAGCATGCCGCGATTGTGCCCCGATCTTGTCCGGCAGGGCCAATGACCTGGGCGATCCTTGGCCGGAACGGACAATGACCTCCCGGCCCGGTGGGGACAGGATTGGCCGCGATCCCTGTCGCGCCCGAAGGAGAAGACGCCATGTCCCCCGTCGAGTCAGTGCCCGCCCCCCAGCACGTCGCCGTCGTCGGCGCGGGGATGGTCGGGCTGGCCACCGCCTGGTTCCTGCAGGAGCGGGGGGTCCGGGTCACCGTGCTCGACCGTACGGGGGTCGCGGCGGGCGCGTCGTGGGGCAACGCGGGCTGGCTCACCCCCGGCATCACCACTCCCCTGCCGGAGCCGGCGGTGCTGCGGTACGGGGTGCGCGCCGTGCTGAGCCCGTCCTCGCCGGTCTACGTGCCGCCGCGCGCGGACGCCCGGTTGCTGCGGTTCCTGGCCGGCTTCGCGCGGCACAGCACGGCGTCGAAGTGGCAGAGCGCGATGCGGGCACTCATCCCGATGAACCGGCGGGCGCTGGAGGCGTTCGACGCGCTGACCGCCGGTGGGGTCGCGGTGCCGACGCACGAGGCGAAGTCGTTCCTCGCCGCGTACCGGACCGAGGCCGAGCGGTCGGTCCTGCTCGACGAACTGGCGCACATCCACTCCGCGGGCCAGGGGATCGAGTTCGACGTCCTCACCGGGGCCGAGGCCCGGGAGGTGGAGCCCTCGCTGTCGGACACGATCGGCGCCGCCATCCGCCTGCACGACCAGCGCTACGTCAACCCGGGCCAGTACGTGCACGCCCTGGCCGACTCGGTCCGCGCGCGGGGCGCAGCGGTCAGGGCCGGCGTGGACGTCCTGGACGTCCGCGACGAGGCGACCGGTGTCCGGGTGGTGACCTCCGCCGGCACCGACGAGCGCTACGACGCGGTGGTGCTGGCGACCGGCACCTGGCTCGGCCAGTTGGCCCGGCGCTTCGGCGTCCGCACCGTCGTGCAGGCCGGCCGCGGCTACAGCTTCAGCGTCGCCATCGAGCACCTGCCGGCCGGCCCGGTCTACTTCCCCGCGCAGCGCGTGGCCTGCACGCCGCTGGGCGACCGGCTGCGCGTCGCCGGCATGATGGAGTTCCGCAGCGCCGAGGCGCCGCTGGACCGGCGCCGCGTCTCGGCCATCGCCGAGGCCGCCCGACCGCTGCTGCGGGGCGCCGACCTGGACACCCGCACCGACGAGTGGGTCGGCTCGCGACCCTGCACCCCGGACGGCCTGCCCCTGATCGGCCGGACCAGGTCGCCGCGCGTCTTCGCCGCCGGCGGCCACGGCATGTGGGGCATCACCCTCGGCCCGCTCACCGGCGAGCTGCTCGCCGAGCAGATCACCGGCGGTGGGCAGCCCGTCGAGCTGCGCCCGTTCGACCCGCTGCGCTGACGGGCGTCCGCCCGGGGTCGAGGAGTGGCCGGCGCGGCGTGCGTCGGATGACGCCATGACGTTTCGTACCCGGCCCCATGACAGTTGTATGAAGAAGCTGTGGAAGTGACCGGGAGTGGTTTCGCCGCCCTTCCGGCGGGGGCAACACCGCAGCTCGACGACAACTCTCCCGGAAGGACGGCTCCACGTGGAAGTCACCGGTTTCTTCACTGCCATCATCATCGGCCTGATCATCGGGGCGTTGGGCCGCCTGGTCGTTCCGGGAAAGCAGAACATCCCGATCTGGCTCACACTGCTCATCGGTGTGGTGGCGGCGATCCTCGGCACCCTCGTCGCCGGGGCCCTCGGCGTCGACGACACCAAGGGGATCGACTGGATCGAGCTGGCCCTCCAGGTCGTCTTCGCCGCGATCGGTGTCGCCATCGCCGCCGGCGCCTACGGTCGCCGACGCATCCGCTGACCTGCACGTCCCACGGTGCCGGCCCGCCCTCGTGGCGGGACTTCAGCTTGTAGGCCACCGGGTAGAGGGCCTCGATGGCGCCGGTGAACGCCGGTGCGCCGTTCGGCCGGGGCTCCAACGCGCACCTGCTGG
>NZ_JBEZEV010000029.1:0-68257 GCF_040649055.1 Micromonospora sp. NPDC049060 | reverse complement strand
GGTGCTGGTGGACGGTTACGCGTACGGGTCGCTGTCGATGACCGCCTACACCGTGGGGTCGTCCTGCCGCACGGAGGCCCCGCTGGCCGGCGCTCTACCGTGTACGACGGGACACCGGCGGAGGGACGACGATGGGCGCAGCACCGCAACGCGCGGGACTCGACCGGGCACTCGGGCGGCGGCTACGCGGCGCGGCCGGGCTGGCCGCGCTCGCCGGGCTCGCGTGGGTGGCCCGGGACGTGCCGGCGGCGCTCGGCGGCCGGCTCACCGGCGCCCGCGCGGAGCGGGCCGCCCGCTCGCCCCGGTTCCACGACGGCGTTTTCCGCAACCCGGGCGGCTCCCGCTCGATGGCCGGCACCCCCGACCGCAACCTCGTCCGCGAGCTGATCTTCGGCAAGCAGAAGCGCCGGCCGAGCGTCGCCGTGCCGCTGTCGCGCCCGGGCGCCGCCCCGGCCACCGACGCCGGGCGTGAGCTGAACGTCGTCTGGTACGGCCACGCCTCCGCGCTGATCGAGATCGAGGGCCGCCGGGTGCTGCTCGACCCGGTGTGGAGCGACCGGTGCTCCCCGTCGAGCCTGGTCGGCCCGCGCCGCCTGCACCAGCCGCCGGTACGCCTCGACGAACTGCCCCCGGTCGACGCGATCCTGATCTCGCACGACCACTACGACCACCTCGACATGGCGACCGTCCACGCGCTGACCGCCCTGCAGTCGGCACCGTTCCTGGTGCCCCTGGGCGTGGGCGCGCACCTGGACCGCTGGGGCGTACCGGCCGGACGGATCGTCGAGCTGGACTGGGAGGAGAGCCACCGGGTGGCGGGGCTGGAGATCACGGCCACCGCCGCGCAGCACTTCTCCGGCCGGGGGCTGCGCCGCGACGGGACGCTCTGGAGCTCCTGGGTGGTCGCCGGCGCGCACCGCAAGGTCTTCTACACCGGCGACTCCGGCTACTTCGACGGCTACGCCGAGATCGGCGAGCGGCACGGGCCGTTCGACGTCACGCTGGTGCAGATCGGGGCGTACGACCGGGCCTGGCCGAGCATCCACATGTTCCCCGAGGAGGCCGTCGCCGCCCACCTCGACCTGCGTGGCGGGCTGCTCCTACCGGTGCACTGGGCGACGTTCAACCTCGCCCTGCACGACTGGTCCGAGCCGGTGGACCGGATCTGGGCCGAGGCGAAGGCCCGGGACGTACGGCTGGCCGTGCCCCGCCCCGGGGAGCGGGTGGTGGTGGACGACCCGCCGGCCGTCGACGGCTGGTGGCAGGCCGTCGCCTGAGCGGCCTCAGAGGACGAAGGCGTCGGTCCAGAGCGCCCCGGAGCGGCCCGACAGGGCGTCCAGCATGGCGACCGCCTGACCGTCGGTGAGCTGGGCGACGAAGTCGACGATCGCCCGCCCGCGGGCCTTGCCGATCCGGTCCGGCGTACGCGGGTGCAGCTCCGCCTCGGCCAGCTCCACGAGGTCGTGCAGGCGGCGCGGCAGCCGGGACTCCTCCTCGGGGTCGAGCAGCCACTCCAGCAGCGCCTCCACCAGGGTGCCCAGCAGCCGGGCCTGCCCGCGCTGGTGCAGGGCCAGGTCCGGCCGGGCCAGCACGAACCGGTGGTGGACGAACTTGAGCACCTGCACCTCGTGCCACTGCGCGGGGGCGAGCAGCACGTGACCGGAGCGGACCGCCGGCTGCTCGACCACGGTGATCGCGTCGACGAAGCGGGTCGTCCACCGGGCGGAGAACCGGGCCACGTACTGCTCCGCCTCGATGGAGCCGTCGAAGGGCATGGCGAGCAGCCCCTCCACCAACTCCTCGCGGACGTGCTCGACGGCGGCGGCGAACGCCTCGTCGTCGGCGATCCAGGCGTCCTTGCGGTGCAGTTGCCGGCGCAGCCGCTCGATCGCCGAGCCGGGCCGACGGGCGGCGGCGGCCAGGGCCGCGTCGGTGATGGCCCGGAAGTGCCCGCTCTCGCGCTGCCAGGCCATCAGCTCGGCGGCCACCGCGCCCTGCTGGAGCACCCCGACCCGGTAGAAGTCCTCCACGTCGTGGATCGCGTACGCGACGTCGTCGGCGGTGTCCATGATCGACGCCTCGGGGGTCTGCTGCCAGTCCGGGATGCGCCCCACGAACGGCTCCCGGGCCTGCCGCAGGTCGCCGAGCTCGGTCCGGTACGCCCCGAACTTCGACGAGCCGCTGCCCGGGTCGTCCGGCGGCGGGGTGGCGCCGCGCGGCGGCGGGTCCAGCAGCCGGGGGTGCGGGTCGGGATGGTCCAGCCGCGTCCACGGGTACTTCAGCAGCGCGGCCCGCACCGCCGCCGTGAGGTCGAGGCCGGTGGTCGCCGCGCCGCGGATCTCGGTGCTGGTGACGATCCGGTACGACTGGGCGTTGCCCTCGAACCCGTCGGTCAACCCGAGCCGCTGCCGGGCCAGCCGGTCCAGCACCCGCTCCCCCAGGTGCCCGAACGGCGGGTGGCCGAGGTCGTGCGCGAGCGCGGCGGCCTCCACCACGTCCGGGTCGCAGCCGCCCAGCTTCTCCAGCAGGTCGCGGTGCGCCTCGTCGGCGGTGAGCCGCTCGGCGATGGCGCGCGCCACCTGCGCCACCTTGAGGCTGTGGGTCAGCCGGTTGTGCACGAGCAGGCCGGAGCCGCCGGGGCTGACCACCTGGGTCACGCCGTTGAGCCGGGCGAAGAACGGCGAGGCGACGATGCGGTCGCGGTCGGCCCGGAACGGGCTGGTGGCGAGGTCGCCGAGCGCCCGGGCGCTGCCGCCGAAGAGCCGCCGGGCGCGCGGGTCCACGGGATTTTTCATGATCGCCACGCTAGCGCAGCGGGCGGCGTCGCGGGCGGGGCGGTGTAAGGAAGGGGTGGGGCGGCACGCCGGGGCGGGGGCGGCGACGGGCGTCGGTGCGGGCCGGCACAATGCAGGGCGGAACCCACACCGAAGGCGGATCGAGATCGTGACCCTCTCTGTTCATCAGCGGATCGCCGACGAAATCGGCGTCGCCGAGCGTCAGGTACGGGCGGCCGTGGAGCTGCTCGACGGCGGCGCCACCGTGCCGTTCATCGCCCGCTACCGCAAGGAGGCCACCGGCCTGCTCGACGACACCCAGCTGCGCACCCTGGAGGAGCGGCTGCGTTACCTGCGCGAGCTGGACGAGCGGCGCGCGGCGGTGCTGGAGTCGATCCGCGGTCAGGGCAAGCTCGACGAGGCCCTGGAAGCGCAGATCATGGCGGCCGACTCGAAGTCCCGCCTGGAGGACATCTACCTGCCGTACAAGCCCAAGCGACGCACGCGTGCGCAGATCGCCCGCGAGGCCGGGCTGGAGCCGCTCGCCGAGTCGCTGCTGGCCGACCCGGGTCAGGATCCGCGCCAGGCCGCCGCCGGCTTCGTGGACGCGGAGAAGGGCGTGGCCGATCCCGCCGCCGCCCTGGAGGGCGCCCGCGCGATCCTCATCGAGCGCTTCGCCGAGGACGCCGACCTGATCGGCACGCTGCGCGAGCAGATGTGGTCGCGGGGCCGGCTGGCCTCCCGGGTACGCGACGGGCAGGAGTCGGCCGGCGCGAAGTTCGCCGACTACTTCGACTTCGCCGAGCCGTACCCGAAGCTGCCCTCGCACCGGATCCTGGCCATGTTCCGGGGCGAGAAGGAGGGCGTGCTCGACCTGACCATGGAGCCCGAGGAGGCCGGCGAGGCCGACGCGGTGGTCACCGGGCCGAGCCGCTACGAGGCGGCGATCGCCGGGCGGTTCGGCATCACCGACAAGGGCCGGCCGGCGGACCGGTGGCTGGCCGACACGGTGCGCTGGGCCTGGCGTACGCGGATCCTCATCCACCTCGGGGCGGACCTGCGGATGCGCCTGTGGCAGGCGGCGGAGGAGGAGGCGGTGCGGGTCTTCGCCACCAACCTGCGGGACCTGCTGCTCGCCGCGCCGGCCGGCACCCGGCCCACGATGGGGCTGGACCCGGGCCTGCGTACCGGCGTGAAGGTCGCCGTCGTGGACGCCACCGGCAAGGTGGTCGCCACCGACACGATCTATCCGCACGAGCCGCGCCGGCAGTGGGACGCCTCGATCGAGACCCTCGCCCGGCTGGCCGGGGCGCACGGCGTCGAGCTGGTCGCCATCGGCAACGGCACCGCCAGCCGGGAGACCGACAAGCTCGCCGGCGAGCTGATCAAGCGGTACCCGCAGCTCAACCTCACCAAGGTGGTGGTCTCCGAGGCCGGCGCGTCGGTCTACTCCGCCTCCGCGTACGCCTCCCAGGAGCTGCCCGGGCTGGACGTCTCGCTGCGCGGCGCGGTCTCCATCGCGCGCCGCCTGCAGGACCCGCTCGCCGAGCTGGTGAAGATCGACCCGCGCTCGATCGGGGTCGGCCAGTACCAGCACGACCTGTCGGAGGTGAAGCTCTCCCGGTCGCTGGACGCGGTGGTCGAGGACTGCGTCAACGCGGTCGGCGTCGACGTCAACACCGCCTCCGCGCCGCTGCTGACCCGGGTCTCGGGCATCGGCGCCGGGCTGGCGGAGAACATCGTGCTGCACCGCGACGCGAACGGTCCGTTCCGCACCCGGTCGGAGCTGAAGAAGGTCGCCCGGCTCGGGCCGAAGGCCTTCGAGCAGTGTGCCGGCTTCCTGCGCATCCCCGGTGGCGACGACCCGCTGGACTCCTCCAGCGTGCACCCCGAGGCGTACCCGGTGGTCCGCCGGATCCTGTCCACCACGGGGCAGGACCTGCGGTCGCTGATCGGCAGGAGCGCCATCCTGCGGGGGCTGCGGGCCACCGACTTCGTCGACGACACCTTCGGCCTGCCCACCGTCACCGACATCCTCGCCGAGCTGGAGAAGCCGGGCCGCGACCCGCGGCCGGAGTTCCGCACCGCCACCTTCGTCGAGGGGGTGGAGAAGATCAGTGACCTGGTGCCCGGCATGGTGCTGGAGGGCGTGGTGACAAACGTGGCCGCGTTCGGCGCGTTCGTGGACGTCGGCGTGCACCAGGACGGGCTGGTGCACGTCTCGGCGATGTCCCGGACGTTCGTGAAGGACCCGCGCGAGGTGGTCAAGTCGGGCGACGTCGTACGGGTCAAGGTGCTCGACGTCGACGTGCCCCGCAAGCGGATCTCGCTGACCCTCCGGCTGGAGGACGACGCGGAGGCGGGCGCCGGGCGCGGCGGCCCGGACAGCGGGCGTCGCGACCGTGGCGGGCAGGGCGGGCCACGCGGCGACCGGGGCGCCTCGCGGGGCGAACGTGGCGGGCAGGGCGGCCAGCCCGGCCAGGGCGGTGGACGCGGTGACCGGGGCGCGCAAGGGGCCCAGGGCGGCGGGCGCGGCGGTCAGTCCGGGCAGGGCGGCGGGCGAGGCGGGGCGCAACGGCAGGGCCGTGGCGGAGCGGGACCCGCGCCGGCCAACGACGCCATGGCGGACGCGCTGCGCCGGGCCGGACTGGCCTGACACGGCCCACGCCCGGAGCGACGCGGCACGCAGGGTCTGGAATCCGGCCAGGGTCCAGGCCACCTGGCCTGACTCCGGGGCGGCGCGGGACGCACGCACGACGCTGTCGAGCTGATGTCGTAGACGATTCGACGACGGTTCAGGCAACCGCCTGATGTCGCAAACGACTCAGCTCGACAGCGTCGTGCCGACCTGTCGCCTGCGCGCCTGCGCACGCACGACCATCAGCACGCGGCGGTGCGCTGTCGACCGACCGGGCCGGCGGCAGGGCGCGGTGGTGCTCCCGGAGCGCGCCACCCGACGGGCCGGACCGGGGCGAGGCGCGCCGGTGCGTCCCCGAGACGCGCCACCGCCAGACCGGACCGGCGGGGGCACGCCTGAACTCCCCGGAACTCGCCCACCGGCAGACCGGGCCAGCGGCGTGGATCTCGCGGTGGTGCTTTCCGGTGGCGGGCGGCGGGGCGTACCGTCGCGGTCGTGAATCGAGGCGACGGCCTGGAGTGGCGGGAGCGGCAGCAGCGGGCGGTGCGGGCGCACGCGGCGGCCGACGAACGCCGGCGGGCGGCGGAGCACGCCGAGGCGGCGGAGCTGGTCGCCTGGTTCGTCGCCGAGGCGACCCGGCGCGGGCTGCCCACGGAACGGCTCACGGCCCGGGGGCTCGACGGGCGCGGGAGCTACCGGACGAGGCTGCGCGGCTGGTACGTCGACCGGGCCCGCACCCGGGCCGTCGACGTCGACGGCCGCTTCCACCTGCTGACCGTGGCGGGCGGCCCGCGCGCCCTGCTGCTCGGGGCCGAGCCGCAGCCCAGCCCGCCGCCGCTCGTGGTCGGCGCGGGCGGTCGCGACGGCGAGTCGATCCCGCTGCGCACGCTGCTGGAGCGCCGGTTGGAGGCGGGCGGCGCGACGCCCTGAGCGGGGCGCGGTGTTCGGAGCAGCGCGTGGGGGCAGGCCTCCGGGCTGGGGCGCGGGCGGCCAGGCGGCCCGGGCGGGTCAGCGGATGACGCCGCCCGGTCGGCGGAGCCGGCGCCGCCGGCCCAGGTGCCACCACCACGCCTGCTGCACCAGCAGTGTGGCCAGGCCGGCGAGCAGGATCGCGCAAAGGTTGATCACCAGTTGGAGCGCCGAGCCGGACGCCTCGTGCCAGACGCCGTAAGCGACGGCGACGGCCGCGTTGGCGGCGGCCGGCACGGTGGTCACCGAGATCAGCACGCCGACCAGGCTGCCGGACTTCTTCGAGGTCAGGGAGAGCATGCCAGCGACTCCTGCCAGCAGGCCGACCACCCAGGACAGCGCGTCGGGCCGCCAGATGAAGTCAGTCAGGGGGCGTTCGGACTCCAGCATCCCGCGCTCGACCAACCCCACCGCGTCCAGGCCCCAGGTGCTGAGGACGGTGACCACCATCGCGGCGAGGAAGCCGACCACGAGGGCCTGCACCGACCGGCCGATGACCATCGGGTTGCGGCGCAGCAGCGCGACGCAGAGCGCCGCCAAGGGGCCGAACTCGGGGCCGACCACCATCGCGCCGACGATGAGGATCGGCTGGTCGAGCAGGACGCCGACGCCGGCGAGCATGGTGGCGACGGTGAGCAGGACGAGGTACGTGGCGGAGAGCTCGGTCTGCTCGCCGGTCTTGGCGGCGATCTCGTCCCAGACCACCGCGTCCGCCCCGCTGCCCGGCGCCTTCTCGGCCGCCCGGCCGGCCGCCGCGGAGATGGACAACTCGACGTCGTCGGCCGAGATGGCGCCGCGCTCCTCCACGCCGAGCTGCCGTAGCGCGTGCAGGACGCTGTCGGCGCTCTCCCGGACCACGTCGCAGAGGATGAGGTCGCCCGCCGGTTGACGGGCGGCCCCCGGGAGCACCGCCAGGTGGGTCACCCCGGGATCGGCGGCCAGCAGGTCCGCCACGGCGGAGGACTGGTCGCTCGGCGCGATGACCCTCAGGTGCAGCACCGGCTCTCCCCCGCGTCGTGGACCGTCGAGCACTCTACCGCCGGCGCGGGCGGGTCGAGGTGCCACGTCTTCGGCGTCGGGCCGCGTCCTGACGGGCCGTTGCGCGGTTGACCTGTCGGGAACGGCGCGAGTGTCGCGATTTCGCACCGCTGGCGCTTTCGCCCCTGTTAGAACGTGTTTGTCGACTGGTGCCCGACTCTGCCCTGGAGGTCGAAGCCTTGCCTGGTTCCGTGCACACGCCGGGAAGAAGCCTCGCGGAGCGGCCCCGACCGGAGGCCCTGAAGCGGGCGATCGACGTGCTGGCGGCCGCGGTGCTGCTCGTCCTGACCGCGCCACTGGTCCTCGTCGTGGCGGTGCTGGTGGCGGTGGGACTCGGTCGGCCGGTGCTGTTCCGGCAGCCCCGCGTGGGACGGCACGGTCGGGTGTTCGAGCTGGTCAAGTTCCGTACCATGCTCCCGCCGGATCCGCTGCGGGGACGGGTGCGCGACGGGGACCGGCTGACGCCGCTGGGGCGCTTCCTGCGCTCCACCAGCCTGGACGAGCTGCCGACGCTGTGGAACGTGCTGCGCGGCGACATGAGCCTGGTCGGCCCCCGGCCCCTGCTCACCGAGTACCTGCCGCGCTACTCCCCCACCCAGGCCCGCCGGCACGAGGTCAGGCCGGGCGTCACCGGGCTGGCCCAGGTGCGTGGCCGCAACAGCCTGGGCTGGGAGGAGAAGCTGGACCTGGACGTCTGGTACGTCGACCACCGCAGCCTGCGGCTGGACCTGTCGATCCTCGCCGCGACCGTCCGCACCGTGCTGCGCCGCGAGGGGATCTCCGCGGCGGGCTCGGCCACGGCGCCCGAGTTCCTCGGCACGCCCCCGCTCGCCCCCGCAGTGCCGGCACCGGACACCACCCTCACCGTCCCCGCCGGAGGTGGCCGATGAGCGGGACCATCCACCTGTCCCCGCCCGACGTCGGGCCGCTGGAGGAGTCGTACGTCGTCGCGGCCCTGCGGTCCGGCTGGGTCGCGCCCGTCGGCCCGGACCTCGACGCGTTCGAGCGCGAGGTAGCCACGCGGGTGGGCACGCGCGGGGCCGTCGCCGTGAGTTCCGGTACGGCGGCGCTGCACCTGGCGCTGCTCGGGGTGGGAGTCGGGCCCGGCGACGCCGTCATCGTGCCGACGCTGACGTTCGTGGCGAGCGCGAACGCGGTCCGCTACGCCGGCGCCCGGCCGGTCTTCGTCGACTGCGACCCGCACTCCGGGAACCTCGACGTGGCCCTCGTGGACGAGCTGATCCGGGCCCTCGTCCTGCGGGGACAGCGCGTCGGCGCGGTCGTCCCCGTCGACCTCTTCGGCAGCTGCGCCGACCACACCGCGCTGGCCCCGGTCTGCGCGGCGGCGGGCGTACCGGTGGTCGAGGACGCCGCGGAGGCCCTCGGCGCGACCCATCACGGCCGGCCCGCCGGCTCCTTCGGGCAGGTGGGTATCCTCTCCTTCAACGGCAACAAGATCATGACCACCTCGGGCGGCGGGATGCTCGTCTCCGACGACACGGCCCTGCTGGCTCGGGCCCGGTTCCTGTCGACCCAGGCCCGCGAGCCGACGCCGCACTACGAGCACCGCGAGACGGGCTACAACTACCGGCTGAGCAACCTGCTCGCCGCGTTGGGCCGCGCCCAGCTCGTCCGGCTGGACGGGATGATCGCCCGGCGCCGGCACCTGCGCGACCAGTACGCCAAGCTCTTCGCCCCGATCCCGGGTGTGCGGCTGCTCGGCGTGGAGGACCCGGGCTCCAACTGCTGGCTGACCACCATCGCGGTCGACCCGCAGCGGGCCGGCTGGCGGGCCGCCGACCTGGCCGCCCACCTGGCGGGGCGGGACATCGAGACCCGCCCGGTCTGGAAGCCGATGCACCTGCAACCGGCGTACGCCGACGCCGAGTGCCTCGTCACCGGGGTGGCCGAGCGGCTGTTCGCCGACGGGTTGGCCCTGCCCAGCGGCAGCGCGATGAACGAGCGCCAGGTCGGCCTCGTCCTCGCCGCCGTCGACGAGTTCCTGGCGGCCCGCACGGGAGGGTCGACGGCGTGACGGTCCCGCTGGTGGTCGTCGGCTGCGGCGGGCACGGCCGGGAGGTCCTCACGATCGCGCGGGCGATGTACGTCGCCGCCGGCCGGCCCCGCTGGCGCCTCCTGGGGTTCGTCGACGACCGGCCCTCGGAGGAGAACCTGAAGCGGGTGCAACGGCTCGACGTGCCCTATCTCGGGGGCGTCGCCTGGCTGCGCGACGCGCCCCCGGACGCGCACCACGTCATCGGCATCGGCGACCCGCGCGTCCGGCGGGCGGTCGCCGCCCGGGTCGAGGCGTACGGCACGCCGGCGGCGAGCCTCGTGCATCCGGCGGCGACGATCGGGCCGGACACGGTGCACGGCCCGGGCCTCGTCGCCTTCGCCGGGGCCCGGGTCACCACAAACGTCACGCTCGGCCGGCACGTGCACCTCAACCAGAACGCCACGGTCGGGCACGACTGCACCCTCGCCGACTTCGTCTCGGTCAATCCGCTGGCCGCCGTCTCGGGCGACTGCCACCTGGCGGAGGGGGTGCTGGTCGGCACGACGGCGGCCGTGCTGCAGGGCCTGCGGGTGGGCCGGGACAGCACCGTCGGGGCGGGCGCCTGCGTCGTCCGGGACGTGCCGGACGGTGTCGTGGTCAAGGGCGTGCCCGCCCGTTGACCCGACGAGCCCTCGGTCCCACGACGAAAAATCGGTCATCGAACCCGAAAGACGCCAAAAATCGTGTTCGGGCATGTATCAACCTAAAGAGCCCTAAAGCTCCTTTCGCCCTGTGGCGGAAGCCCTCGGAGACGGACAGGGAGCACAGATGCCGCCCGCAACAGAGGCCACCCGACTCGGTGAACAGAGTTCACACCGGGCCAGGGCGCGTCGCCGCACCATCGGATTCCTCGCCACCGACAGCACCGCCTGGGTCGGTGGGTTCACCGCAGCGGTCTGGTTCCGGTACGAACTCGACCTGGCCTCCGGCCAGCTCGCGCGCGCGGCCACCTGCGGCGCCCTCGCCGCCGTCGTGCACGTCGCCGTCGCGGCGGTCCGCCGGATCTACTCCGGACGCCACCCGCTGGGCAGCCTCCAGGAGGTGCAGGGGGTCGCGGGCACGGCGGCCACCACGGCCGCGATCATGCTGATCGGGCTGCTGCCGGCCGGCGTACGACCGGTGCCGGCGAGCACGCCGCTGGTCGGCGGCGCCCTGGCGCTGCTGTTCATGCTGACCGCCCGGTTCACCTACCGGCACCGCCGTGACCTCGCCATGCGGCCCGACGCCCGGTCCTCCAACCCCGTGCTGCTGTTCGGGCTCGGCGACGCCGGGCAGGGGCTGCTGCGGGCCATGCTCGGCGATCCGCGCGGACGCTACCGGCCCGTGGGCGCCCTCGACGACGACCCTGACAAGCGGGACCTGCGCATCGGCGGCGTACGCGTGCTCGGCGGCCGTCAGGACGTGGCGGCGGCCGTACGGCGCACCGGCGCGACGACGGTGATCTTCTCCGTCGCCAACGCCGACGCCGCGCTGATCCGGCAGATCCGCGAGGCCACCCTCCGGACCGGGGCGACGTTCAAGGTGCTGCCTCCCGTCCGGGACCTCGTCGACCACCGGATCACCGTCACCGACGTCCGCGACGTGCAGATCGACGACCTGCTCGGCCGTCGGCAGGTCGTCGCCGACATGGCGCTGAGCGGCAACGGGCTCAGCGGCCGACGGGTCCTGGTCACCGGCGCCGGCGGCTCCATCGGCTCGGAGCTGTGCCGGCAGGTGATGAAGGCGGACCCGGGCGAGCTGATGATGCTCGACCGCGACGAGTCGGCCCTGCACGGCCTGCAGATGTCGCTGACCGGCCGGGCCATGCTGGACGGTCCCGAGCTGATCCTCGCCGATCTGCGCGACGACGAGGGCATCCGGCGGATCCTGCGGGAGCGCCGGCCGGACGTCATCTTCCACGCCGCCGCGCTCAAGCACCTCACGCTGCTGGAGCGGCACCCCGGCGAGGCGGTGAAGACGAACGTCTGGGGCACCCTCTCGGTGCTCGACGCGTGCCGCGACGTGGCCCGCTTCGTCAACATCTCCACCGACAAGGCGGCCGACCCGATCAGCGTCCTCGGCTACTCGAAGCGGATCACCGAGCGGCTGACCGCGCACGCCGCCTCCAAATTCCCCGGCACCTTCCTCAGCGTCCGCTTCGGCAACGTGCTGAGCAGCCGCGGCTCGGTGGTGACCGCGTTCCAGCGGCAGATCGAGCTGGGCCACCCGCTCACCGTCACCCACCCGGAGGTGACCCGCTACCTGATGACGGTGCAGGAGGCGGTGCACCTGGTGTTGCAGGCCGCCGAGATCGGCCGCGACGGGGAGGCGCTGGTGCTGGACATGGGTGAGCCCGTCCGCATCGCCGACCTGGCCCGGCAGATGGCCGAGCAGGCGGAGAGCGGCGTGCCGATCGTCTACACCGGGCTGCGCCCCGGCGAGAAGCTGCACGAGGACCTGTTCGGCACCGGCGAGACCGACGCCCGGCCGCTGCACCCGCTGGTGTCGCACGTGGCGGTGCCCGCCCTGGACCCGATCGAGGTGAGCGGGCTCGATCCGTACGACGATCCGGAGAAGGTGGCCGCGCAGCTGGCCGCGCTCTGCGACCACCCGGTCGTGCCGGTCCCCCGCGCCTCGGTGCAGGTGCCGTTGTCCCGCTGACGCCCACACGGTGAGGGCCGGCGACCGGGAAGCTCCGGTCGCCGGC
The DNA here is from genome assembly GCF_040649055.1 of Micromonospora sp. NPDC049060. Taxonomy (NCBI): domain Bacteria; kingdom Bacillati; phylum Actinomycetota; class Actinomycetes; order Micromonosporales; family Micromonosporaceae; genus Micromonospora; species Micromonospora sp. NPDC049060. The sequence goes on along the minus strand of NZ_JBEZEV010000029.1, from coordinate 56,096 downwards.
CCCTCGCGGTACGGCTCAGCGGCGGATGCCCGCCCAGTCGTGGTGCCGGCGGACGGTGGAGAGGATGAAGTCGACCACCCGGCGGGAGGTGTCCGGGACCCGGTAATCCACGGGGCACGGCACCCCCTGGGCGGCGACCTGAGCCACGGTGACCTCGACCGCCTCCACGACGCCCTGCGGGTCGAGCCCGGTCATGATGATCCCGCCGGCGTCCAGCGCCTCGGGGCGCTCGATCGACTCGCGCAGCGTCACGGCGGGGAAGCCGAGGATCGCGGCCTCCTCGCTGATCGTGCCGCTGTCGGAGAGCGTGCAGAACGCCCTGGTCTGCAGGTGCACGTAGTCGAAGAGGCCGAACGGCTCGTGGAACGCGATCCCGTCGAGGGCGGCGGCGTCGGGCGCCAGCGCCTCCAGCCGCTTGCGGGTACGCGGGTGCGTGGAGACCAGCACCGGGTGCCCCCACCGGTCGCGGACGGCCCGGAGGCAGTCGAGCAGGCGCTGGAGGCGGTCCGGCTGGTCCACGTTCTCCTCGCGGTGCGCGCTGACCACGAAGTACCGGCCGGGTGCGAGGTCGAGCTGACGCAGGACGCCGGACGCGGCGACGTCGGCGCGGTAGTGCTCCAGCACCTCCCGCATGGGCGAGCCGGTGTGCAGGATCCGGCGCGGGTGCAGCCCCTCGGCCAGCAGGTTGCGTCGGGCGTGCTCGGTGTAGACCAGGTTGAAGTCGGCGACGTGGTCGACGAGCCGCCGGTTGGTCTCCTCGGGGACGTTGAGGTCGAAGCAGCGGTTGCCGGCCTCCATGTGGTAGACCGGCACCCGCATCCGCCGGGCCATCAGCGCGGCGATGCAGCTGTTGGTGTCGCCGAGCACGAGCAGCGCGTCCGGCCGCGTCTCGGCGATCGCCGTCTCCATGCCGACCAGCACGCCGCCCAGCACCCGGCCGAGCGACGAGGTGTCCACCCGCAGGAAGCGGTCCGGCTCGCGCAGTCGCAACTCCTTGAAGAAGACGTCGGAGAGGGTGCTGTCCCAGTTCTGCCCGGTGTGCACCAGCAGGTGGTCCACGGTGTCGTCGAGCCGGGCGATCACCCGGGACAGTCGGATGATCTCCGGTCGGGTGCCGACCACCGTCATGATCCGGGTCATGCCCGTCCTCTCTCTGCTGCCAGCTTGGTCATGATGTCCTCGAACTGGTCCACGCCCACCCGCAGCGACATGCGCTCCTGGTAGACCCGTCGGGCCCGCCGGCCCAGTTCCGCCCGGGCGTCCGCGGACTCGGCCGCCGCGACGGAGAAGCGCGCGGCGAGCGCACGCCAGTCCCCCGGCGGGGAGACCAGGCCGACCCCGGCCGAGCGGACCAGGGCCGCGGCGTCGCCGCCCACCGACGCGATCACGGGACTGCCGCAGGCCAACGCCGCCTGCAACTTCGACGGGATGCTGCCGCGCAGCGCCGGCAGGTCGCGCAGGCAGATCAGCTGCCAGTCGGCGGCGGCGTACAGCGCGGCCATCCGTTCGGCGGGCCGCCGGCCGACGAAGCGCACGTTGTCGGCGCCGAGATCCGCGGCGAGCCGGTGCGCGGCCTCCTCGCCGGCACCGGAGCCCACCAGCACCAGGTCGATCCGGTCGCGCACGACGGCCGCCGCCCGGATCGCGGTCTCGATCCCCTGCAACAGGCCGATGTTGCCGGCGAACATCACCGTGCAGCGCCCGCGGTGGCCGAGCGCCGCACGGGCCTCGTCGGTGGCCGGCACCGGCCGGAACAGCGCGTCGTCGGTCCAGTTCCACACCACCCGGACCCGGTCCGGGTCCGCGCCCCGGGCCACGACCAGGTCGGCCATCGCCGGCGAGATCACCACCACGGCGCCGGCGAGGCGGTACGTCGCGCGCATCAGGGCGGCGACGCCGCGCTCCAGGGCCCGGCCCGCCCGGCCGGCGGGCGCCATGCCCGAGCCGAGCACCGACTCCGGCCACAGGTCCTGGACGTGCAGCACGATCGGCGTACGCCGGGCCAGGCGGACCAGCGCCGCCGCGGCCGCGGAGGTGGGTGGCGGGTGGTAGACGTAGGTGACGTCGACGCCCGCCAACCAGCGGACGCCGCCCAGCGCGCTGCTGGCCCCGAAGGACAGGTGGCTCAGCGCGCGCCGGGCGGCGGACGTGTCGTGGCTGGGATAGGCGGGCACCCGCCGCACGGCGACCGGCCCGTCGGCCTCGGTGTGTCGCCAACGCTGCCGCCAGCCGGGGAAGATCCGGCCGTGCGGATAGCTCGGGAAGGTGGTGAGCACCCGCACGTCGTGGTCGCGCTCGGCCAGTTGCCGCGCCAGGTTGCCGGGGATGAACACCCCTTCGGGCGGGTACCACTGGCTGACCAGGCCGATCCTCACGTGGCGGCCACGGCGCGCTCCGGCCGGCCCGTCTCCACCGGCTCGGGCCAGGTGTCCGGCCGTTCCGGGTCGAACAGCTCGTTCGTCCAGAACATGGTGACCAGGTCGTCGTCGCCGGTGTTGACCAGCTTGTGCGCCCACATCGTGGGCATGTCGACGAGCGCCGGCGCGTCGCCGGAGACCGCGAACCGCACCACCCCGGTGTCGCCGACCCGGCGCAGGCTGATCTCCGCCGTGCCCCGCAGCACGACGAAGCGTTCCACCTTGGCCAGGTGGAAGTGCTCGCCCCGGGTGATGCCAGGACGGGTGGTGGAGCAGAAGGTCTGGCCGCCTCCCCCGTGCGTCCGGACCGTCTCGACCAGCTCGCCCCGGGCGTCCGCCCGGCGCGGCAGCGCCAGCGGGTAGTGCGCCGGGAAGCAGTGCGAGCGGTAGGTGTTGAACAGTCGCACGTCGTGCCGGTCCACCAGGGCCGGCAGCTCGCCCGTGCGGTAGGTGGCGGCGACGTCGGCGAGCCGGTCGGCGAGGGCCCGTACGCCGGTCCGCAGCGCCGGCATGGCGGGGTCCCACGAGCCGCCGGCCGGGACGCCGACGAGCCGGGCCGCCGCGTCGGTGACGTGCACCAGGCTCAGCTCGCGGTCGCCGTGCACCTCCGGCTGCCCGCCCTCGGCGAGCAGCCGGCAGAACGTCGCGACCGCCGAGTTGTAGTAGGGCCGGCCGTGCTCGCCGTACAGGTTGGGCAGCAGGACGTCGTCGAACGGCAGGCCCGTGTCGGCCAGGATGCCGGCGGCGGCGGCCTTGGCGTCGCCGTAGGGGGTGCCGTTGCCGGCCTGCACCGAGTTGGCGAAGACCACCGCGCCGGGGGGCGTCGGGCAGTGCTTGAGGCCCTGCGCGAGCTGGGCGGCGAGCTGCACGTTGCCGGCGGCCACGTCGGCCGGCTCGCCCCGGTTGACCCCGGCCAGGTGCAGCACCCGGTCGACGCCGTCGAGCTTCGCCGCGACCCGCTCCGGGTCGGTCAGGTCGGCCCGGGTGACGACGACCGGCTCCGGCCGGCCGAGGACGCGCAGCAGCACCCGCACGTGCCAGCCGAGGAAGCCGCCGGCGCCGGTGACGGCCAGCCTCAGCACGCCAGCACCGGGTCCCGCAGGGCCAGCTCCGCGCGTACCTCCGGCAGCGTCCTCAGCAGCTCGACGATCTCCGGTACGCCCAGCCGCGGCGCGTTGGCGGAGTTGAAGTCCTCCCGCGGCCCCCGGCCCAGCTCGCCCTCCGAGACGTAGAGCGCGTAGTTGAGGTCGCGGGCGTCCAGCGGCACCCGGAGGAAGTCGCCGAAGTCGTCCGCCTGGGCGAGTTCCTCCCGGCTGGCCAGCGTCTCGTCCTGCTTCTCGCCGTGCCGTACGCCGATGACGTCGAGCTTCGCGGGCACGTCGAAGAGTTCGCAGACCGCCTCGGCCAGGTCGCCGACGGTGCAGGCGACGGCCTTGCGGATGAAGATGTCGCCGGGCCGGGCGTGCTGGAAGGCGTGCTCGACCAGCTCCACCGAGTCGTCCAGCGACATCAGGAAGCGGGTCATCCCCGGGTCCGTGACGGTGGGCGCCCGGCCCGCCTTGATCTGCTCGATGAACAGCGGGATCACCGAGCCGCGCGAGTACATGACGTTGCCGTACCGGACGCAGGAGACCGTGGTCGCGCTGTTCGGGTTGTTCCGGGCGTGGGCCTGGGCGACCTTCTCCATCATGGCCTTGCTCATCCCCATCGCGTTGACGGGGTGGACGGCCTTGTCGGTGCTCAGCACGACCACGGAGCCGACGCCGTTGCGCTCCGCCGCCTCGACGACGTTGGCGCTGCCCAGGACGTTGGTCCGCACCGCCTCCAGCGGGAAGAACTCGCACGAGGGCACCTGCTTGAGCGCCGCCGCGTGGAAGACGTGGTCGATCCCCCGGCTGGCCCGCAGCACCGAGTCGTAGTCGCGCACGTCCCCGACGTGGTAGCGGACCCGGTCGTCGCCGAGCTGCCGACGCATGTCGTCCTGCTTGGCCTCGTCGCGGCTGAGCACCCGGACCTCGCCGACGCCGCGGGCGAGAAGGCGGCGGACCATCGTCTTGCCGAAGGAACCCGTGCCGCCGGTGATGAGTACCCGCTGGCCGTTGGAATTTGTGGTCACTCCCGCTCCCATGTCCGTTCGCCGTGCCCCGCCCCCGTACGCCCGGCGGGTTCGTTGGGAGGAACGACCACTCCCGTACCGGAGAAACGCCTTTCATCCGACAATCACTACGAATGCCCGCTTAATCAAGAAAGAGATGGGAGACTGGCGACCGCAGCGGATATGCCGCCTGGTCACCGAATCCGAAGGGCTACAGCGTGGGAGACGTACCTCCAGGCCTCCTGTCCGGATCCGCCCGCCCGCTCGGCACGCACCGGCGACGGGCCCCTCGGCGCTACGCCACGCTGGCCAGCGTGGCGATCCTCAGCGGCGTCGCCTTTCTGGCCTGCTGGTCGGTGGATCAGACCTATCTGGCTCCCGCTCTGCTGGTCGCCGTCACCCTCAGCGGTCGCTTTCCCCGGCCCGGGCCGGTCGACGTGCTCGCCCTGCTGCTCGGCGTGTGGGTGGTCGCCAGCCTCGGGTGGACGGTCGACACCGCGGCGACCCGCAGCTCCGTCTACCTGTACGGCACCTGCGTGCTGCTGCTGGTCGCGGTGCGGCACATCGTGACCACCGCCCGGGACCTGCTCGCGGTCGGCGGCGCGTTCCTCGCCGGGTGTCTCGTCCGGACGTACGAGCTGATCCGTGACCCCTCCGTCGGCGGCGACCTGGGCCGGGCGGGAGCCTTCGACCTCAGCGTCCGGTACGGCATCGAGGGATTCAACATCAACCTGACCGCCTACACGATGGTCGCCGGGATCCTGCTGGCGGTGCTCCTGAGCACCGTCGGTGAGCTGCCCCGCGCGGCACGCCTCGTGCTCTACGCGATCGCGGCGCTGCTGGGCTACGCGGTGCTGCTCAGCGGGACGCGGGGCGCCCTGGCCGCGCTGCTGCTCGGGGCCGCCTACCTGCTGTGCAGCCGGGCGACTCCCCGGGCGTGCTGGCTGGTGGCGGCGGTCGTCGTCCCGGCGGTCCTGCTCCTGGTGCCGCTCGGCATGGGCGAGGCGACGCTGCTGCGGCTCGACGGCCTCGTCGCCGACCGGGCGACCGGTGACCTCGCCGGCCGGATGCTGGTCTGGCCCGAGGCCGTCGCCGTCTGGGGGCAGTCCCCGCTCGCCGGGATCGGGGCGGGCGCGTTCATGGCGGTCAGCTCCTGGGGAATCGGCGCCCACAGTCTGGTCCTCACCCTCGGCGCCGACCTCGGGCTCGTGGGCGTGCTCTGCTACGCAGCCGTCCTGGCCGCCGCCGTGCGGCCCGTCGGGCGCGCCTCCCGGCTCGGCGCGCGGCTGGCCGGGCTGTTCCTGGTGATGTTCCTGCCGATCTGGCTCACCGGGCACTGGGAGGCCGCCCTGGCCGCCTGGCTACCGCTGGCGTTGTTCTCGCTCGTGCCCGCCCTCGCGGCCGACCGGCCACAGGGCACCGGCGGCCGGCACCACCGCAGGGACCACCGGTCAGGACCCGACGGGGTGCTTCCCTGGCGCGGCGGCCGGCGGTCGGCGGTCGGGCCGGGGGGAACCGGCGACCCGACGCCACAGGTCGGTGTGCTGGCGCAGCACGCTCTGTAGCCCGTAGAGCCGGTGCACCCGGGCCCGGGCCCGGTCGGCCAGGTCAGCACGGCGCACCGGGTCGGTCATCAGCTCCCGCAGCGCCGCGGCGAGGCCGGCGGGGTCCGAGGGCGCGACGACCACCCCGCTGTCGTCGCCGAGGATCTCGGCGGTCGCCCCCACGTCGGTGGCGACGACCGGGCAGCCGAGTGCCATCGCCTCGACCACCACGTTGGGGAACCCCTCGGTGTGGCTGGGCAGGACGAACAGGTCGCAGCGGGCCATCATGGCGAGGGCGTCCGTGTGCGGCAGCTCGCCCAGGAAGGACACCGACGCCGGCGGCTGGTGCCGCTCGGTCACCGATCGCAGGTAGGCCGGGTCGGCGGGGCCGACGAAGAGCAGCCGCCAACCCGGCTGCGCGGCCGTCCGCCAGGCGGTCAGCAGGTCCTCGACCCCCTTGGCGGGCAGGAACCAGCCGACGAACAGCACCGTGCGTTCCGCCGGCGCGGGGTCCCGGTGCGGCGCCGGGAGCCGGTCGAGGTCCACTCCGTTCGGCATCCGCCGCACCCACACCGTGGGGAGCTGGTTGCGGACGGTGGACTCGGACGCCTCGTCGAGGACCAGGACCGCCGTCGCCAGCCGCATCGCCGAGGCCATCGACCGCCACTCCCGGCTGCCGCGCCCCGCGATCTCAGGGATCCGCCCGAAGTGCAGGTGGTAAATGGCCGGTCGCCGGTACACCCGGGCGATGATCAGCAACGCCAGGTCCCGGAGAACGCCGGGGCCACCGGACGAATGCAGGTGCACGACGTCGGTCCGGCCCACGGCCAGGACGCGGCGCAGTGCCACGGCGCCGGCCATGAGCTGGCGTACGCCCGCGGTCAGGCGTCGGCCCCGCCCGAGGTCGTGCACGCCGCGCCACCGCTGGGCGATGTCGACCACCTCGATCTGGACCTCCGGATCGTCGCGGAACCGGTCGACAAGCATCGCCACCCCGCGGGCGATGCCTCCCATCGGTGGCGGCAGCGGCCCCACCACGCACACCCGCATCCGCTCCGGCATCTCAGTGTCCAGCACCCGTTACCTCCTGCACAGAATCGAGCAGCCGCGCCAGCGGCTGTGCGTACGCCCGGACGTCGAAGGAGTCCAGCGCCTGCTCCCGGGCGGCCTTGCGCATGAGCAGTCGTTCCTCGGCGGTCATCCGCACCGCCCGGTGCAGCGTCGCCGCCAGCGCCGGCACGGAGTGGTCGGCGCAGACCAGGGCGTTGACGCCGTCCTCCAGGTAGCGGCCCAGGTCGCTGGTCAGGTTGCAGATCACCGGGGTGCCGTTCGCCATCGACTCGCAGACCTTCGTCGGGAAGCCGGCGTTGGCGTAGCGCGCCGGCGGCCGGAGCAGGACGCTGAAGTCGGCCTCGCGCAGCAGCTGCGGCACCGTCCACTGCGGCACCCGGCCGACCACCTCCACCATCTCCGGCGGGTCGCCGCCGAGCAGGTCCCGCAGCTGTTGGCGGGACGGCCCCACCACCCGCAGCCGCAGCCGCGCACCGGAACGCGCCACCGCCTCGACCGCCTCGACGACGGTGCCGAGCAGGTCCTTGCGGCCGGGGGTGCCGGCGTAGACCAGGGTGAGCCCGTCCCACCCGGTGGCCGGGGCCTCCGGTGTGCCCGCCAGCTGCCGCACGTCGAGGGTCGGCGGCACCCGCACCACCGGGCAGCCCCGCTGCCGGAAGTGCTCCTCGAGCAGGGTGCTGATGGCGATGACGCCGGAGCAGCGCGGGTAGTGGTGGCGCAGGGCGAGCTTCGCCGACAGGTGCAGGGGGCCCAGCGCCCCGCCGACCAGTTGCCGGGGGCTGTACCACTCGACCACGTCGACGACCAGCGGAATCCCGTGGCGCCGGCACCACCGGCGCAGGTGGACCATGTACGGCGTCCCGCCGCCGTAGACCACGACATGTGACGGTCGGGTCGGTTGCGCCGCCAGCCAGGCGACGGTCCGCGCCCCCCAGCGCAGGAGCACCTGGGTCGCCCTGGCCGCCGGGCTCGCCCCGGCGGGCGGCAGCTCGCCCACCCCGACGTGGGATATCGTGCCCGGCCCCGTCACGACGTCGACCGGTCGAGGCTCGGCCGGGGTGTGCTCCCCGCCGACCACCACCACGTGCCGGCCGGCCAGGGCCAGCGACCGGGCGATCCCGTCGACCCGCCTGGAGCATGCCTCGCCCCACGGGTAGCGGAACGGCCCCACGTACGCCACCCAACCGGATGGATCCGTCATAGCATCGTCCTCTCCGGCACCGGGCCGGGTACGGCGGAGACTTCTGCCAGGCGGGCGGCGAAGGCCCGGGCCACCTGGTCCTTGCTGTGGTGGTGCCGCGCCCAGGCGTGCCCGGCGTGGGCCAGCCGACCGCGCAGCGCGCCGTCCCGACACAGCCGTTCGAGGGCGTGCCGCAGCTCTCCCCGGCTCTCGACGCCCACCACCACGGCGGCCCCCGCGGCGTCGAGGTGCCGCATGGAGGCGAGCTCCCCCGGCCCGTACGCCAGGACAGGTCGCCCGGCAGCCAGGTACTGGGGGATCTTGGTGGAGAGTGAGAAACGGGTGTAGCGCCGCAGCTCCGCCCGGAACGACTCCACGTGCACCAGGACGTCCGCCCCGGCCAACGCGCGGGTGACCTCCGCGCCGCCCAGGGACTCCCCGAGGTCGACCTGCGGGCAGTCGGCGAACCGGTCCCGGTAGCGGACCAGGTCCGTCTCGGGCGCGTGCACCGTCAACCGCGGTCGAGGCAGGTCCCCGGGCAGTTCGCCGAGGGCGAGGCCGACCTGACGCAGCACTGCCCACCGGTCGAGGTGCAGGCCCCCCACGTAGCTCAGGCGCAGCGCCCCGGGCTCCGCCCGACCGTCCACCGGGTCGACGAAGGCGCTCTCGTCGACGCAGTTGGCGAACGCCGCGAACGGTCGGTCGTACCGCCGCTCGTACTCCCTGGCCATCTCGTCGCTGATGCACAGGCCGCTGACACAGCGGCGCATGACCCGGTCCAGGTGGCGCCGGACCGAGCGCTGCCCGTAGCCGAGCAACTCACCGGAGGCGTAGAGGGTCGCCGGCCAGTCGTCCATGAAGTGGGGCACCAGGGGTGCACCACTGCACTCGGCCAGCCGGTCGGCCAGCCGCATGATCCGGACGCTGCCCAGCATCGAGTAGACCACGTCGGGGCGGAACGCCCGGACCCACTCGACAAGCGGGCCGGCGACCCGCAGCGGGCTCAGGTCGGCCAGGGCCCGCAGTTCGGCGTGCAGCCGGGCCGACGAGGGGGCCCCCGCCGACACCGGTATCGCCCCGATCGCCGGATCCGCCTGCCCCCACGGCGAGCCGCCACGGCTGAGGAACCGCCGTCCGTAGTGGTCGATCGGGCTGCTGCGCGGGTCGATCCGATGGAACCGGGAGCAGACCTCGGTGGAGGGTTCCGCGGCGGCGGTGTAGACCTGCGCGAGCCGGTCCCGGGGCCACCCCGCGAAGAGGTTGGCCAGGGTGATGCCGCTGCCCGTGGTGGCCCGGAAGGGCTCCGCCCCGACGACGAGGACGCGAGCCCGGCCCGGCTGCCCGCTCATGCCGTCACCCGCTGCCCGTGCGCCGCCGGTCGGGCTCGGGTCACCACCTGGCGGTAGCCCAGTAGCGCCGCCGGGACGACCGTCACCAGCCCGACGCCCGCACCCAGCCACGGCACCGCAGCCATCCCCAGCGCCCCGGCGCCCCACGCTTTCAGCGGCACCGCCAGAACGAGGTACGCCGTCCAGCCGACGAGCTGCGGGCGGACCACCCCGGCGGCGTTCTGCACCATGAACCAGGGCGAGGCCACCGCGAGCACCATCCACCAGGCACCGAGGCCAGCGAGCAGCCACCGGTCCGGTGCCTGTGCCATCCCCATCAGCGCGGCCAGCGGCTCCCCGCCGACGAGCGCCACCACGACGGTCGGCAACCCGACGGCTGCCGCCGCGACGAGGGTCATCCGGCCGGTGAGGCGGCGGACCCAGTCCACCCGTCCGTGGGCCAGCGCCTCACCGTACGCCGGCCACAACGCCGTGGTCATCATCGACATGAGCAGTCCCAACTGGGCGAACAGGCGGGCGGCCACGGCGAACACGGCCACCTCGGCCAGGCCGCGGGTCTGGGCGACGATCAGGGGGTCGGTGTTGGTCGCGACCGTCAGCACGGCCGTGAGCAGCAGGAACATCCCGCCCAGCCGGAGCAACGCCCGGGCGGCGGATGCCTCCACGTACCGCAGTGACGGCGCCAGCTCCGGCATCCGTCGGGTGTACAACCACAGGCTGTTCACCAGGTTGCCCAGCAGCGGGCCGCTCACCGCGGCGGCCACCAGGGGCACCGGCCCGGCGTCGAGGGCCACGGCGACCAGGGTCAGCGGGAGGCAGAGCAGGGACCCGGCCAGCTGCCACGAGTTGGCGCGGGCGACCTGCTGGACGCCGTACTGCACCCGGACGACCAGCGACATCGGCACGTTGAGGATGAAGACGGTCAGGCAGACAAGCGTCATGGCCCGGGCCGTCGGCACCAGCTCGGCGCCGGGCAGGTTGAACACGGCTGCCCACGGGATGGCGAGCGCCCCGAGCCAGAGGGCGGCGCAGGCCGCGACCGCCGCGCCGGCCAGGGTCAGGTAGGCGGTGGAGACGTAGCGTCTGGCCTGCACGGTGTCGCCCCGGGCGTGGGCGTCCGCCAGCTTGGTCATCAGCCCGTTGCCCAGGCCGAGGTCGGCGAAGGCCGCCATCGCGGTGAGTGCCGTCACCGCCTGCCACAGGCCGAACAGCTCCACGCCGAGATACCGCTGGGTGAGCGGGAGCAGCAGCAGCGGCACGACGGCCCCGACCGCCCGGCTGCCCACCGTCGTCGCGATGCCGGCCACCAGCCTCCGGTCGCGGCCCCGGTCGGCCACCGCCGGATCGGCCAGCGGGGCCCGGGCGTCGGCCGACTCCGTGACGGTGGGGTGCATCGTGGTCGGCCGCCCTAGACCGGACTCAGCGCGCGGGCAGCGGACTGCCACTCGACGGTCGCCATCAGGCCAGCGCGCAGCGAGTGCGGCCGGGCGGCGGGGAACAGCTCGCGCAGCCGGGTGCAGTCGGCCTGCGAGTCGCGGACGTCGCCGGGCCGCGGTGGGCCGTGCTCCACCTCGAGCCGCCGGCCGAGCACGGCCTCCAGCTCGGCGACCAGATCCCGCAGCGACGTACGGGTGCCGAACGCCAGGTTGACCACGTCGGCCGCGCCGACGCGGCGCACCACGGCGTCGGTGATGATGTCGGTGACGTCGGCGACGTAGGTGAAGTCGCGGGTCTGCTGGCCGTCGCCGTGCAGCGTCAGGGGCCGGCCGTCGAGCGCGTCGGCGATGAACCTCGGCACCACGGCGGCGTAGGGGTGCTCGGGGTCCTGCCGCGGCCCGTACACGTTGAAGAAGCGGAACGGGAGCACGGCGAGGTGGAAGCAGGCGGCGTAGGCGAGGGTGTAGGTCTCGGTGGCGAGCTTGGAGGCCGCGTACGGGCTCACCGGCATCGGCCGCAGCGCCTCGTGCCGGGGCATCCCCGGAGCCGACCCGTACACCGAGGAGGAGGAGGCCACCACCACGTGCGGCACCTCGTGGCGGCGCACCGCCTCCAGCACGTTCACCGTTCCGGTGGCGTTGGCGTGGTGGCTACGCGCCGGATCGTCGATCGACCCCGGCACCGAGCCGAGGGCACCGAGGTGCACGACGCTCGCGGCGCCCGGTAGCGCGTCGTCCAACACGTCCGGGTCGCAGACCGAGCCGACGAGGAGCCGGGCGGGCACGTCCAGCAGATTGTCCAGCGAACCGGTCGACAGGTCGTCGACCACCACGATCTCGCTGATCCGCGGCTGCTCGGCGAGCGCCCGGACCAGGTTCGAACCGATGAAACCGGCCCCGCCGCTGACCACGATCTTCAACTGTTTCCCCCGATGTCGCGCGTTGCCGCCCTCCCGGCGCCAACTATGCGAAATGACCCTTTTGCACCCTTCTTGACAGTCAACGACAAGCGAACACCCAAGGTCACGGTTGCGTATCAGAACGGCGTGCCGTCGCACCGGCGGCGCCCGCCAACCCGTTCGGGCGGGTACCGGGCCACCGCCGCCCGCGCCCCGGCCGGTGGCCGATCCGCCGTCAGGCAAGCTGCTCCGCGTGCGCCTCGTACCACTGCACGGTCGCCCGCAGAGCCTGGGCGCGCGGCACCGGCGTCACGTCGGGGAAGAGCGCGCGTAGCACCCCGTCGTCCGCGTCGGAGTGGCGCACGTCGCCCGCCCGCGACGGGCCGTGCTCCACCTCGAGCCGACGGCCGAGCACCTCCTCCAGCTCCGCGATCAGCTCCAGCAGCGAGAGCCGCGCGCCGAAGGCGAGGTTAACCACGTCCGGGGAGCAGACGCGGCGCAGGACCGCGTCGACGATCACGTCCGTGACGCTGCCGACGTAGGTGAAGTCGCGGGACTGGGTGCCGTCGCCGTGCACCTGGAGCGGCCGGCCCTCCAGCGCCGCCGAGACGAACCTCGGCACCACGGCGGCGTACGCGTGGTTGGCCGCCTGACGCGGCCCGTAGACGTTGAAGAAGCGGAACGGCAGCACGCCGATGCCGTAACAGGCGGCGTACGCGAGCGCGTAGGCCTCCGTGGCCAGCTTCGAGACCGCGTACGGGCTGACCGGCATCGGCCGCAGCGTCTCCTGGCGGGGCAGGACGGGGTTGGCGCCGTAGACGGAGGACGACGAGGCGACCACGACGTGGGGGACGCCGTGGCGCCGGACGGCCTCCAGCACGCTGAGGGTGCCGGTGGCGTTGGCGTGGTGGCTGCGCAGCGGGTCGTCGATGGAGCGGGGCACCGACCCGAGGGCGCCGAGATGGACCACGGCTGCCGCCCCGTTGACCGCCTCGTCGAGCAGGTCGGGGTCGAGGATCGTCCCCGCGAGCAGCCGCACCGGCAGGTCGATCAGGTTCTCCAGCGACCCGGTGGAGAGGTCGTCGACGGCCACCACCTCGGTGACCTGCGGCGCGTCGGCGAGGGCGCGTACCAGGTTGGAGCCGATGAAACCGGCGCCACCGGTAACGACGATCTTCAAAGATCCTCCTCGTGGTTCCCGCCCGGCGCGCCACCTGCACGCGGGCCCGGGACATCGAGCCCCTGCAGGCCCGCTCCCGTCTGCACCAACGAGCCGTGCACCGGCGCGTCACGCGGAAAACCCCGGACGTGACGAAGTGGCACGCCGCGCGGTCGCCCGCCCGCCTCGCGGTACGCCCGTCCCGGGGCCCCGGGATGTGATGAGCTGTAGGCATGGAGCGGAGCCGGCTCGGGCTGGTGCTGCACCCCACCCGGGACGTCTCCGAGGTGGTCGACACCATCGTGACCTGGGCCGCCCGGCACCACATCGCCCTGGCCGTACGCGCCGAGGACCGGCACCGCGTACCGGCCACGGTCGAACCGCTGCCGGTGGGCGAGGTGGCCCTCCGGTCGGACGCGCTGATCGCCATCGGCGGCGACGGGACGATGCTCGGCGCGCTCCGGTCGGCCGTCCACGATCCGAAGCCGGTGCTCGGCGTACACGTCGGCAAGCTCGGCTTCCTCGTCGAGGTGGAGCCGCCGGAGCTACCGAGGGCCCTGGACCGGCTGGTGGCGCACGACTTCACGGTGGAGAACCACAGCTGCCTGGCCTGCGACGTCTGCGGCGACGACCTCGTCGCGTTCAATGACATCGCGCTGATCCGCCAGCCCGGTGCCGGCTTCGTCAGCGCCTCCCTCGCCGTCGACGGACAGCAGTACGGGTACTACCGCTGCGACGCGCTGGTGGTCAGCACCCCGACCGGCTCGACCGCCTACAGCTACGCCGCCGGCGGCCCGCTCGTCTCGCCGGCCACCGAGGCGGTGGTGGTGACCCCGTCCGCCCCGATGGCCGGCATCTCCCGTGCGCTGGTGCTCTCCCCCCACGAGACGGTCCGCCTGCAACTGCGCGAGGGCTCCGGCCCGGTCGCGGTGGAGGTGGACGGACTGGTCATCCGGGACGCCGCGACGGAGGGCGTCGTGCAGATCCGCTACCGGCACGACGCCGGCCTGGTCGTCCGCCTGGACCCGCGCCGCTACCAGGAACGCAACCAGCTCAAGCTGAGCCTGCTGGACCTGCCCCTGCTTCCCGACCAGCTCCGCGAACTGCTGCCGGAGGGCCTGCGGGAGAAGTTCAACCGCCGCGAGCTGCCCCCGCCCCGCTGACCATGCCCCCACGCCCCGCCCCGGCCCTCGGCACCCCGGCACCCCGGCAGCCCGGGTGCCTGGCGGCTGACTGCTGGCTGGTGGCTGCTCACGGCCGGCTGGCGGCTGGCGTGCGGCTGGCGTGCGGCTGCTGATCGTGCGGCGGTTGCGGGACCGGCGCCACGGACCTGGTACAACGCTGTCGAGCTGCCCCACATATGGGACCACTCTCGCGCAGCCTCCCTGCCCCAGCTATAGGGGCAGCTCGACAGCGCGCACACTGCGCCCAGGACCCTGGCACCACACCACGCCGATCCGGCATCACAGGACCCGCCACCGCACGGTTGAAACACCGCACCGTCCGACACCGCACGGTTCAACACCGCACGGTTCAACACCGCACGGTTCAACACCGCACGGTCCGATATCGCACGGTCCGGCCCACGCGACCCGCGGCGCGTCAGCGCACCGCACGACGATGCTGGACCAGGCGGCCGGGTAGCCGGGCGAGATGGCGACGGCGCCGAAGGTGCCCAGCACCCGGCCAAGCCGGAAGGCCGCCCGGGACTGGTGTGCCCAGGCGGACTCGGCTCCGGGGCGACAGGTGACCGATGAGTAGCCGGCGAGAAGGTGGTTGACGAGGGTGGCTCGGGCGTTCAGGCCTGCTGGAGCACCTCGGAGACCAGGTCCTTCGCCTCCTGCTGGATCCGGGCGAGGTGCTCCGGGCCCTGGAAGGACTCGGCGTAGATCTTGTAGACGTCCTCGGTGCCCGACGGCCGGGCGGCGAACCAGCCCGACTCGGTGGTCACCTTGAGCCCGCCGATCGACGCGTCGTTGCCCGGGGCGGTGGTGAGGGTCGCGGTGATCGGCTCGCCGGCCAGCTCGGTGGCGGTCACCTGCTCCGGCGAGAGCTTGCCGAGCACGGCCTTCTGCTCGCGGGTCGCCGGCGCGTCGATGCGGGCGTACGCGGGCGCGCCGAAGCGCTCGGCCAGCTCCGCCCAGTGCTCGCTGGGCGTACGGCCGGTGGTGGCGATGATCTCGGCGGCGAGCAGGCAGAGCAGGAGGCCGTCCTTGTCGGTCGTCCAGGTGCTCCCGTCGCGGCGCAGGAACGACGCGCCGGCGCTCTCCTCGCCGCCGAAGCCGACCGCCCCGTCGAGCAGCCCGGGGACGAACCACTTGAAGCCGACCGGCACCTCCAGCAGCGGGCGGCCCAGGTCCGCGGCGACCCGGTCGATCATCGAGGAGGAGACCAGGGTCTTGCCCACGGCGGCGGCCGGGCCCCACTGCGTCCGGGTGCGGAACAGGTGGCCGATCGCCACCGCGAGGTAGTGGTTGGGGTTCATCAGGCCGCCGTCGGGCGTGACGATGCCGTGCCGGTCGGCGTCGGCGTCGTTGCCGGTGGAGACCTGGTAGTCGGCGCGGGCGGCGATCAGGGAGGCCATCGCGTTCGGCGAGGAGCAGTCCATCCGGATCTTGCCGTCGCCGTCCAGGGTCATGAACCGCCAGGTCGGGTCGACCGTCGGGTTGACCACGGTCAGGTCCAGCCGGTGCCGCTCGGCGATCTCGCCCCAGTAGGCCACGCTCGCGCCGCCGAGCGGGTCGGCGCCGATGCGCACCCCGGCGTCGCGGATCGCGTCGATGTCGATCGCCGCCGGCAGGTCGTCGACGTAGCGGGCGAGGAAGTCGTACGTCCCGGTGGTGTCGGCGGCGCGGGCCCGGGCGTACGGGATCCGCCGGACCTCCTTCAGGCCGTCGGCGAGGATGGCGTTGGCGCGGTCCTGGATCCACCTCGTGGCGTCGGTGTCCGCCGGGCCGCCGTGGGTGGGGTTGTACTTGAAGCCGCCGTCGTCGGGCGGGTTGTGCGACGGGGTGATGACGATGCCGTCGGCGAGCCCGCTGGTGCGGCCCCGGTTGTGGGTGAGGATGGCGTGCGACACCGCCGGGGTGGGCGTGTAGCCGTCGCGGCTGTCGAGCAGCACGGTGACCTCGTTGGCGGCGAGGACCTCGAGCGCGTCCACGGTAGCCGGGGCGGAGAGCGCGTGGGTGTCGCGGCCGAGGAAGAGCGGCCCGTCCAGGCCCTGCTCGCGGCGGTAGTCGCAGAGCGCCTGGGTGACCGCGAGGATGTGGTCGGAGTTGAACGCGTGGCGCAGGCTCGACCCGCGGTGCCCGGACGTGCCGAAGGAGACCTGCTGCGCCGGGTCCTGCGGATCGGGGTGCTCGGCGTAGTAGGCGGTCACCAGCCGCGGCACGTCGACCAGGTCGGCGGGCTGGGCGGGCTTGCCGGCCCGGGGATGACTGCTCACGGTTCCACCTTCTGTCCCTTGCCGATCACCACGATGCCGTTGTCGGAGACCGTGTAGCGCTGCCGGTCCTTCTCCAGGTCGACGCCAATCTCGGCCCCCTCGGGCACGATCACGTTCTTGTCGAGGATCGCCCGGCGCACGACGGCGTGCCGGCCGATGTCGACCCCCTCCATCAGCACCGCGCCGTCCACGTGCGCCCAGGAGTGCACCTTCACCTTGGGTGAGACGACCGAGTTCTCCACCAGCGAGCCGGAGATCACCGCGCCGGGCGACACCATCGAGGCGACCGCCCGGCCGACCCGCTCGCCCCACTGGTGCACGAACTTGGCCGGCGGGTACGTCAGCTGACCGGTGTAGATGGGCCAGTCGAAGTTGTAGAGGTTGAACACCGGATGCACGTTGATCAGGTCCATGTGGGCGTCGTAGAAGGAGTCGAGCGTCCCCACGTCGCGCCAGTAGCCGCGGTCCCGGTCGGTGCTGCCGGGCACCTCGTTGTCACGGAAGTCGTAGACGTTGGCCTCGCCGCGCTCGACCAGCATCGGGATGATGCTGCCGCCCATGTCGTGCTTGCTGGTCTTGTCCTCCGCGTCGCGCTCGACCGCCTCGCACAGCGCCTTGGTGCTGAACACGTAGTTGCCCATCGAGGCGTAGATCTGGTCGGGCGCGTCGGGCAGGCCGACCGCGTCGGTGGGCTTCTCGCGGAACGCCCGGATCCGCCGGCCGTCCTCGCCGACCTCGATGACGCCGAACTGGTCGGCCATCGACAGCGGCTGCCGGATGCCGGCCACGGTGACGCCGGCGCCGGAGGCGATGTGGTCCTCCACCATCTGCCGGGGGTCCATCCGGTAGATGTGGTCGGCGCCGAAGACGATCACGTGGTCGGGCTGCTCGTCGTGGATGAGGTTGAAGCTCTGGTAGATCGCGTCGGCGGAGCCGGCGAACCACCACGGACCGCGGCGCTGCTGCGCCGGCACCGGAGTGACGTAGTTGCCGAGCAGCGTCGACATCCGCCACGTCTTGGTGATGTGCCGGTCCAGCGAGTGGGACTTGTACTGGGTCAGCACGACGATCTTGAGATAGCCGGCGTTCGCCAGGTTGGACAGGACGAAGTCGACCATGCGGTACATCCCGCCGAACGGGACGGCCGGCTTGGCCCGGTCCGTGGTGAGCGGCATCAGGCGCTTGCCTTCTCCGCCGGCCAGGACGATCGCGAGCACCTTGGCAGCCATGTCCAGACGCTATCTACCCCGCCGTCACTTCACCACTCGTACGGCACAGTTCCACAGCCGGGTGCGGCGGCGCGTTCTGCACTAGGGTGCCGTTCATGAACGACTCCGCCGGGCTGCGCGTCGACCTGCTGACCCGTGAGTACCCGCCCGAGGTGTATGGCGGCGCCGGTGTGCACGTCGAGTACCTGGCCCGGGAGCTGCGCCGGCTCGCCGACGTACGGGTGCACTGCTTCGGCGCGCCACGCACCGAGGCGGGTGTCACCGCGTACGCCGAACCGGCGGGCCTGACCGGCGCGAACGCCGCGCTGCGGACGATGGGCGTGGACCTGGAGATGGCCGCGGCCTGCGCCGGCACCGACGTGGTGCACAGCCACACGTGGTACGCCAACTTCGCGGGGCACACGGCGAAGCTGCTGCACGGCGTGCCGCACGTGGTGACCGCGCACAGCCTGGAGCCGCTGCGGCCGTGGAAGGCCGAGCAGCTCGGCGGCGGCTACGCGCTCTCCTCCTGGTGCGAGCGCACGGCGTTCGAGGCGGCCGACGCGGTCGTCGCGGTCAGCGAGGGGATGCGGCGCGACGTGCTGACCGCCTACCCGGCGGTGAACCCGGACCGGGTCCGGGTGGTGCACAACGGCATCGACACGGCGCAGTACGCCCCGGACCACGGCACGGACGTGGTGGACCGGCTCGGCATCGACCCGGCCCTGCCCAGCGTGGTCTACGTGGGGCGGATCACCCGGCAGAAGGGCCTGCCCTACCTGCTGCGCGCGGCGCGCGACCTGCCGGCGGGCACCCAGCTGGTGCTGCTCGCCGGCGCACCGGACACCCCCGACATCGCCGCCGAGGTCGAGGGCCTGGTGGCGGAGCTGCGGGCGAAGCGCTCCGGGGTGGTGTGGGTCGCGGAGATGCTGCCCAAGCACGAGGTGATCCAGGTGCTGACCCACGCCACGGTCTTCGTCTGCCCCTCGGTCTACGAGCCGATGGGCATCGTGAACCTGGAGGCGATGGCCTGCGAGACGGCGGTGGTGGCCACGGCCACCGGCGGCATCCCCGAGGTGGTCGCCGACGGCGAGACGGGGCTGCTGGTCCCCATCGAGCAGGCCACCGACGGCTCCGGCCGGCCGCTGGACCCGGACCGCTTCGTGACCGACCTGGCGGCGGCGATGAACGAGCTGCTCGCCGACCCGGCTCGCACCGCCAGCTTCGGCCGGGCCGGGCGGCGACGCGCCGTGGAGCACTTCTCCTGGGACACCATCGCCGCCCGCACCCTGGAGGTCTACCACTCGGTGCGGTGAGGACCCCTGGCCGTGTCCGGCGCGTGTCCGGCGCGGTCGTCAGCCCGCCGGGGCCGGTACTATGCCGGCATGAGCGCAGAGGCGGTCGGCAGGTCGATGCCCCCCGTGGTGACGCTCGACGATCTGACCGCGATGATGGCCGCGGACGAGCACCATCGGTACGAGATCAGCCCTGAGGGAGTTCTCTCGATCATGCCGCCGCCGGGATACGCCCATGCGATCATCGCGACCCGGCTCATGGTGTGGCTCGCCCAGGGCGGTGTGCCGGCGGACCGCATCGCCCAGGCGGTCGGGCTGCGCATCCCGGGTCGCGGCGGCGGGGTCGGCGGACGCATTCCCGACCTGGTGGTCTGGAGCAAGGCCCAGTCCGACGGCGTGTGGCTGCCGGCCGGTGACGTCCTTCTCGTGGTCGAGATCGTCTCGCCGGGGTCGGAGGGCACCGACACGGTGACCAAGCGCGGCGAGTATGCCACGGCCGGCATCCCGCAGTACTGGATCGTGGAGCAGGACCCGGCGCAGACCGTCACGATGCACACCCTGGACGGCGAGGTCTACGACGTGCGGGCACGCATGCCGCTCGCCTGGTTGCTCAACACCAGCCCCGCCGAGCACGACCTCGGCTGACCGAAGACACGCGCAACGGCGCGAAGCCGGTCACTCGCCACGTAGCAGTTCCATCAGCTCGTCGGTGGACATGCCCTCGGTCTGCTTCGTGCTACCGCGACCGCGCATGTGCCGCACCAGGCGCTGTCCTCTGCTTTCGGCACCGGCTACCCGGACGATCCGCAGCGTCCCGTGCTCCTCCACCACGTCGATCTCGTCGCCCTCGTGCAGCCCGTGCCGTGCCCGCAAGGCGGCCGGGATGGTGACCTGGCCCTTGCTGTTGAGCTTCATCCGGCCTCCCCGGCGGAGGCGTCACTCGACGTGGCGCGGTCGAAGGATCCGACTGGGAAGGTCCGCTGCCTCCGGGGCGACGCCACCGCGCTGCCAGCGGTCGGGGCCGATTTGGCCACGATGACCGGGAACGTCGCCCAGGTCTTCCGCACCGACGCCGACTGGGCACAGGCCCTGCGGGGTATCCACGGCGCGCTGCGCCCGGGCGGCCACCTCGTCTTCGAGACCAGACGCCCCGAGCGTCGCGCGTGGCAGGAGTGGTCGGACGCCGCTCCGGTCAGCCGTGACGTCCCGGGCGTCGGGCCGGTGGAACAGCGGCTGGAGGTCACCGACGTCGACCTGCCGTTCGTCTCCTTCCGGCACACGTACCGGTTCCTGGCCGATGGTGTTGTCGTCACGTCGGACTCGACCCTGCGGTTCCGCAGCCGCGACGAGGTCGAGTCGAGCCTGGCCACCAACGGCTACCGGGTCCTCGACGTGCGGGACGCACCCGACCGCCCGGGCCGGGAGTTCGTGTTCGTCGCGCAACGATCGAGCTAGACGCGCAGGGTGGCGGCGAGGCGGGTGAGGTCGGGCGGGGCGGCCGGTGAGCGGGCCACGGCGGCGACCAGGTCGCGTACCGCCGGCCGGTCGTGCACCTCGCCGCGCGCGGTGCGTTCGGCGTCCAGCAGCGCCCGGCCCGCCCGGGGCACGTCGCCGGCGAGGGCCTGCGCGCGGGCCACGTCGAGCAGGTACGCCGCCCGGTGCTCGGGCGGCAGCCACCGCCACTGCCCACCGGCGACCAGCCGCTCGTGGCGTACCGTCGCCGCCGGCATGTCCCCGACGGCGGCCTCGGCCACCACGCGCACCGCCTCGACGGCGGCCTCGGCCACCACCCGCGCCGCCTCGACCGACGCCCGGCCGAAGCCGCCGCCGACCGCTGCCGCCGCCTCGGCCTGGTCGAGCAGGGCGGCCATCCGGCGCTCGTCTCCCCGGCCAGCAGCGGCGAGGACGGCCTGGAGCAGCAACGTCACGTGCAGCGACGGGGCACCGTCACCAGCCGGCGGCAGGGCACCCTCGGCCGACTCGCCCGGCGGCAGGGCGCCCTGGGCCGACTCGCGCGGCGGGAGACGGCGGGCGGCCACGAGCGCCGTCTCCATCGCGGAACGCCGCCGGCCGACGGCCCGCAGCGCCTGACTCAGCGGTACGGTGGCGACGGCGGCCAGCCGTGCGTCGTCCGTGGCCAGCGCGACGGCCATCCCCCGGTCGGCGGCCAGCCACGCCAACTCCCCCTGTCCGACCTTGACAAGCACCAGGGCGACGAGCCCGTACGCGCGCACCAGCAGTTCGCCGGTGACCGGGTCTGGGCGGGCAACCCGCGCCTCCCGGGCGGCGTCGAGCAGCCCGGGCAGCAGGCCGAGCAGGATCGGGTACCGGGCGTGCCGGTAGCTCTGCTCGGCATGGTCGAGGCGAGCCCGCACCTTCGCGACGTCGGGCGGCCGGGACGACGCCTCGACGTGGTAGCGGGCCAGGGCGGCCCGGACCCGCGCCACACCGGCAACGGCGACGTCCGGTTGCCCGATCCGTTCCGCGAGCAGTACCTCCAGGTCGATCCGCAACGCCTCGGCGACCTCCCGCAGGTTGGACATCCGTTCCAGCGGGCGCACCCCGCGCTCGACCTTGTCCACCCAGCTCTTCGACTTGCCGAGGCGGTCGGCGAACTGCTGCTGGGTCATGTTGCGCCGCACCCGCCACTGGGCGACCCGCCGGCCCACCGGCAGGCCGGTCACCGCCGGCCCGTCCCGCTCACCGCAGGATCCCGGCCACGACGAGCACGAGTACGAGCAGCGCCACCGTGATGCCGTAGGCGTGCTGGCGACGGGTGAGCGGCGCGCGCTGCGGGCGGGGCGGACAGGGCACCTGATCTCCGTCGGGGTGCCGAGCGCGGGCACCCGGAACCGGATGCGCCGCCGGCAGCGGCCCGTCAGGCGGACGCTCCTGCATGGTGAGCCTCCTTGCGGTGAGTACGAAGCGTGCAGGTCAGGACGGGGTGCGCGAAGCGTGCGGTGTGGATCAGGGCGAGGTGTGGATCAGGGCGCGGTACGGCTCAAGGCGAGGTGCGGGTCAGGGCGGGTCGGGCGGAGAGGACGATCCGCGTTCCCTCGCCCGGCCCCGGGGCGCTCCGCTGCTGACGAGAGAACCCCTGCCATGCCAACTTAGAAGGCACTGCCTTCACAGTCAACAGAGCATGCACGGCGCGTCACTCCGGGTGCGAAGATCGGTTCGCTGACGAGAGGTGGCGCCACCATGCCGCAAGCACCGCTGTATGAGCAGATAATCGCCGACGTCACGGCCTCAATCCGCGCGGGCACCCTTCAGCCCGGCGACAAGCTGCCGTCTATCGCCGAGATGCGCGAGCAGTACCAATCGAGCGCATGGCCCGTGCGATACGCGCTGCGGATCCTGGAGGAGAGAGGCTGGATCGTGACCCGGCAGGGCAAGGGCTCGTTCGTGGCAACCGAACCGCCCGCCTGAACCCCGATCTTCCACCGGCTGGGCATAGCGTTCCGAATCTCGGGATGGCAGTAGATCTTGGCAGGAAACGGCCCTTGGAGGGGCCATTTGGTACCAAGATCTACAAGGCCCCTACCCGCACCCCGCCACCGCGCCCCGCCAACCACCTGCCGCCGGCCGACGCCCCGCCACCGTGCGCCGATGGCCCTGCCGGGGCGCGTCGTCATGCCCACGCGCGCCACCGCCCACCCTCGCCACCGCCCACGCGTGCCACCGCGCCCACGCCCGCTATCGTGGCCAGGGCGATGGGTGCTTGGCCGCGCGCGAAAGGATCTCGCGCAGTAGGTTGAACCGGTGACTGGACGGTTCCCGATCGAAGACGTCTCCCCCGTCGTCTCCTGCGGTCGCTACCCGGCCAAGGCGGTGGTCGACGAGCCCGTGCCGGTGTCGGCCCGCGCCTACCGGGAGGGGCACGACGCGCTGGGCTGCAACGTGGTCTGGCGCGGTCCCGACGGGCGGGCCCGACCGTTCACCCGGATGCGCCCCGGCGAGCCCGGGCAGGACCGCTGGCACGCGGTGATCCGCCCCGACGCGGTCGGCGAGTGGGTGTTCACCGTGGAGGCGTTCCAGGACCCGTACCTGACCTGGCAGAACGCGGTCACCAAGAAGATCGCCGCCGGTCAGGGGCCGGCGGACCTGGCCAACGACCTCGCCGAGGGCGCCCGGGTGCTGACCGCGGCCGTGGAGCTGGTGCCGGCCGGCGACGCGGGGCGGGTCCGCGCGGCGGTGGCGGCGCTGGGCGACGCCGACAGGGAGCTGCCCCGGCGGGTCGCCCCCGCGCTGGAGCTGGCCGACCTGCTCTGGGAGCACCCGGTCCGCGAGCTGGTCACCACCGGCGCGGAGCACCGGCTGTGGGTGGACCGCCGGCGGGCGCTCTTCTCCGCCTGGTACGAGTTCTTCCCCCGCTCGGAGGGGGCCGTCCCGGCCACCGCCGACGCGCCGGCGCGCTCCGGCACGTTCGCCACCGCCGTCGAGCGCCTGCCCGGCGTCGCGGCGATGGGCTTCGACGTGCTCTACCTGCCGCCGATCCACCCGATCGGCCGGGTCAACCGCAAGGGCCCCAACAACTCGCTGACCGCCGGGCCGGACGACGTCGGCTCGCCGTGGGCGATCGGCGCCGCCGAGGGCGGCCACGACACCATCCACCCCGACCTGGGTACGCCGGAGGACTTCCGCGACTTCGTCGCCGCCGCCGCCGAGCAGGGCCTGGAGGTGGCGATGGACCTGGCGTTGCAGTGCGCGCCGGACCACCCGTGGGTGACCGAGCACCCGGAGTGGTTCACCACCCGGGCCGACGGCAGCATCGCGTACGCGGAGAACCCGCCGAAGAAGTACCAGGACATCTACCCGGTCAACTTCGACAACGACCCGGAGGGCATCCGGGCCGAGGTCCTGCGGGTGGTGCTGCACTGGATCGGCGAGGGCATCCGGATCTTCCGGGTGGACAACCCGCACACCAAGCCGTTCGACTTCTGGCACTGGCTGATCGCCGAGGTGAAGAAGGTCGACCCGGACGTGCTCTTCCTCGCCGAGGCGTTCACCCGGCCGGCGATCATGCACGGGCTGGGCAAGGTCGGCTTCACCCAGTCGTACACGTACTTCACCTGGCGCACGTCGGCGGCGGAGATGCGGGCGTACTGCGAGGAACTGGTCGAGGCGGCCGACTACATGCGGCCCAACTTCTGGCCGAACACGCCGGACATCCTGCACGAGTCGTTGCAGCACGGCGGCCCGCCGATGTTCAAGATCCGGGCGGTGCTGGCCGCGCTGCTCTCCCCCTCCTGGGGCATGTACGCCGGCTACGAGCTGTTCGAGCACGTCGCCCGCCCCGGCGCGGAGGAGTACCTCGACAACGAGAAGTACGAGCTGCGCCCCCGGGACTGGGCCGGCGCGCAGGCGCAGGGCCGCTCCCTCGCGCCGTTCGTCGCGGTGCTCAACCGCGTACGCCGGGAGAACCCGGCCCTGCACCAGCTGCGCAACCTGGTCTTCCACGAGATCGACAACCCGGCGCTGCTCTGCTGGTCCAAGCACGACCCGGAGACGGGCAACACCGTGCTCGTGGTCTGCTCGTTCGACTCGCGTGAGGTGCAGTGGGGCAACACCACGCTGGACATGCCCGCGCTCGGCCTCGACTGGCACGACCGGTTCACCGTGCGCGACGAGCTGACCGGCGCCAGCTACGACTGGGGGCAGCGCAACGCCGTGCGCCTCGACCCGTACCTGCAACCGGCGCACGTGCTGACGGTGCGGCGACCCGCGCCCGGTGCCGGCCCCGTGCCGGCGCAGGCGGCGCCGGACCTGACCGTCGAAGACGTCCCCGACGACCTCTCGGGCGGCACCGCCCCCACCACTCCCGCCCAGAAGGACGACGCCCGATGGACCAGTTGATCGCCGGCGCCACGCACGACCCGCACGCCGTCCTCGGCGCGCACCCGGCCGACGGGCGGACGGTCGTCCGGACGCTGCGCCGGGGCGCCGCCGACGTCGCCCTCGTCGTCGACGGCGAGCGGCACCGGATGCGGCGGGTGCACGACGTCGGCGTCTTCGAGGCGGAGGTCGCGGGCGAGGTGCTCGACTACCGCGTCGAGGTCGACGGCCGGACCCACGACGACCCGTACCGCTACCCGCCCACCCTGGGCGAGCTGGACCTGCACCTGATCGGCGAGGGCCGGCACGAGCGGCTCTGGGAGGCGCTCGGCGCGCGGGTCTTCGACGAGGGCGTGGCGTTCACCGTCTGGGCGCCGAACGCGCGCGGGGTGCGGGTGGTCGGGGACTTCGCGGGCTGGGCGCCGGACGACGGCTGGCCGATGCGCTCGCTCGGCGGCAGCGGGGTGTGGGAGCTGTTCGTCCCGGGCGTCGGGGCCGGGGCCCGCTACAAGTACCGGATCCTGGGCGCCGACGGGCAGTGGCGGGACAAGGCCGACCCCCTGGCGGCGTACGCGGAGGTGCCGCCGGCCACCGCGTCGGTGGTGCACCACTCGACGTACGAGTGGGGCGACGCCGACTGGCTGGCGCGGCGGGCCCGGCGGCAGCCGCACCAGGAGCCGATGAGCGTCTACGAGGTGCACCTCGGCTCGTGGCGCCCCGGGCTCAGCTACCGGGAGCTGGCCGAGCAGCTGACCGCGTACGTCACGGAGCTGGGCTTCACCCACGTGGAGTTGCTGCCCGTGATGGAGCACCCGTTCGGCGGCTCCTGGGGCTACCAGGTCACCGGCTACTACGCGCCGACGTCCCGCTTCGGCGACCCCGACGAGTTCCGTCACCTCGTGGACGCGCTGCACGCCGCCGGCGTCGGCGTCATCCTGGACTGGGTGCCGGCGCACTTCCCCAAGGACGAGTGGGCCCTCGGGCGCTTCGACGGCACCGCCCTCTACGAGCACCCCGACCCGCGCCGGGGCGAGCACCCCGACTGGGGCACGTACGTCTTCGACTTCGGCCGCCCGGAGGTGCGCAACTTCCTGGTCGCCAACGCCCTCTACTGGTGCGACCAGTTCCACGTCGACGGCCTGCGGGTGGACGCGGTCGCCTCGATGCTCTACCTGGACTACTCCCGCCAGGAGGGGCAGTGGCTGCCCAACCGGCACGGCGGCCGGGAGAACCTGGAGGCCATCGCGCTCATGCAGGAGGTCAACGCGACGGTCTACAAGCACCACGCCGGGGTGACGATGATCGCCGAGGAGTCCACCGCCTGGCCGGGGGTCACCCGCGCCACGGCCGACGGCGGGCTCGGCTTCGGCTTCAAGTGGAACATGGGCTGGATGCACGACACCCTGCTCTACACGTCGAAGGACCCGGTCCACCGGCAGCACCACCACCATCAGCTCACGTTCTCCCTGGCGTACGCCTGGAGCGAGAACTACGTGCTGCCGATCAGCCACGACGAGGTGGTGCACGGCAAGGGCTCCCTGGCCGGCAAGATGCCCGGCGACACCTGGCAGCGGCTGGCCAACGTACGCGCGCTGCTGGCGTACATGTGGGCGCACCCCGGCAAGCAGTTGCTCTTCATGGGCTGCGAGCTGGCCGACGACCGGGAGTGGAGCGAGGAGCGGGGCCTCGACTGGTACCTGCTGCACGACCCGGCCCGCGCCGGGGTGCAGCGGCTCGTCGGCGACCTGAACCGCGTCTACCGGGACACCCCGGCGCTGTGGGCGCAGGACACCGAGCCGGCCGGCTTCCGCTGGATCGCCGGCGACGACGTCGCCAACAACACCGTCTCGTTCGTCCGGATCGCCCCCGACGGCGCGACCCTGGTCTGCGTGGCGAACTTCTCCGCCCTGCCGCTGGAGGACTACCGGATCGGGCTGCCGGCCGGCGGCACGTGGGCGGAGGTGCTCAACACCGACGCCCACCACTACGGCGGCTCGGGGGTCGGCAACCTGGGCGCCGTGCACGCCGAGGACGTGCCGTGGCACGGGCTGCCCGCCTCGGCGGCGCTGCGGGTGCCCCCGCTCGGCGTGCTCTGGCTACGCCGCGACTGACCGTACGCCGGAGACGCCTCGGCCGTCCTCCTCGCTGCACGGCTCAGCCGACCGCGGGATGGACAGTCATCTCCCTCTGTTCGACCTCGATCCCGAAGCCCGGAACGACGACCTCGGGGGCGAAGGGGAGCTCCGTGAGCCTGTCCTGCCCCGTGCGCGCGTCGAGGATCAGCGGCCCGTTGCTGGTGGTTCCGTAGACCACGCCACGTCGGGCCGCCGTGATCCTGGGCGCCTCCCGTCCGGAACCCTTCCCGGACACCTGCCACAGTCGCTCGTGGGACGTGGCGTCGTACGCGACCATGGTCCCGTTCCGGTTGGTGAGGTGCTGCGAGCAGACGACGACGCTCTCGTCGTCGTATCGACAGACGCTGGCGCCACCTCCCGTCTCCAGGCGGATGACCTCGCGACCGGTCCTGATGTCGACGATCCCGTTGGGCCCGTCGCCGCGGCGGCCCACCGGGTACACCTGTAGCAGCCCGCCGCCGAGTGGGCCGTTGATCAGGTTGCCGGCGGGCCTCGTCTCCTCCTGGGCCCACACCTGGGCACCGTCCGACGCGGCAAGCCCGATCGTCGAACTCGGGACTTTGTACGCATCCGCTCCGGACGTCATGCCGGCGACGACGTCGCCGTCGAGGGCTCGGGCCTGAAAGTCGGGCTTCGTCCACCTGATCTTGCCGGTCCTGGCGTCGAGGACGGCGGTGAAGTCGCCGCTGACGCCCGTGTCGTACGAGTCGGTGGACAGCACGACATGGTCGGGGCTGGCCGCCACCACCTTGTCGACCCCGAGGCTGCCGTCCTTGGGGATGCCCCTGTCGTCCACGTCCGACTGCCAGCCGGGCGCGCCATCGGCCAGCCCGAAGCTCGCCACCCGCAGCACGGTGCGGTCGGGAACCGTTCCGCTGCCTGCGATCTGCACCCGATAGGTCACGAAGGCGGTCGGCCTGCCGTCCACCTGCGCGATCATCGGCCCGGTGTTGCCCAGCCTGACGGGCCGACCGGGCAGCGGCGCACTCCAGCGACGCGCGCCAGTGGCCAGGTCGTACGCGGCGAGGGCCTTGTTGCCCTCCAGCAGGTAGGCGGCCCCGTCCCGGAGCTGGAACATCCTGCTGGGCAGAGGTATCCGGACCGGCTTCGCGGCGAAGGCCAGCGGAGGGTCGAGTGGCGACGACTCGGAAGGGCTCGCGGTGGCGGTGGTCTTCGGCGGCGGCGGTGGCGTGTCGTCAGTACATCCCGAGACGCCCACGGCCAGCGCCAGCACGGCTGCCGAAACGGCGACAACACGTCGACGCATGAGCCCTCCCGCGGTCCCGGAAACGTATCTATCGGCCCGACCCTATCGTCGGCCGGCCAGTTCCCCGGGGCGGCGGGACGCCCCGGGGAACGGGCACGCGCTCAGAGGCGGGTGATCCGGACGGCGTCGGCGACGACGTACCCCTGGGTGCTGGTCCAGCGGCTGACCCCGACGACCTGGCGCGTGCCAGCGGCGAGGTCGTAGGTGCCGAGCACCCGCCACTGCCCGCCGCCGCTGCGCTGGTCGACGGTGGCGGTGACGTTCCCGTTCGCCGTCGCCACCAGGTGCGGGGTGGCGCTGTTGTAGCCGGGGTCGGCCGGGTACCAGACCTCGACCCGGTACGAGCCGGCGGCGGGCAGCGTCGCGGTGAACCAGGCCGGGTCGCTGACCGCCTGCGGGCTGGCGAACCGGTAGTTGGCCCCGTAGCGCGCCGGGAGGTACGACGACGTGCCCCAGGTGGTGGCGGCCGTGAAGCCGCCGGCCGTGGCGTTGTCCACGATCACGCTGAACGTACCGCCGGTGCCGGTGACCACCCGCGCATTGCTGGCGGCGCTCTCGTGGTGCAGCCGGTCCAGCGCCGTCACCAGGTAGCGGTACGTCGAGCCGGTTGCGGCGGTGGCGTCGGTGAACGTCCCGGTGCCGCCCGAGGCGCGGACCGTGCCGAGCAGGTTGCGGGCGTCGGCCAGGTCGCAGGCGTCGACCGCGCCGTCGCCGGGCAGCCGGTACACCGCGTAGGCGGCGGTGCTGCCGGTGGCGCCGCGCTGCCAGGTGAGGGTCACGCCGCCGGTGCCGCGTACCGCCGAGGTGAGGTTCGGGGCGGCGGGCGCGGTGCCGCCCACCCCGGCCGGTGCCAGCGCGGGCCGGCGGTAGTGGTCGGTCGCCGTCCGGGAGACGGCGCCGATGCGGTCCGCGCGGACGTCCTTGGCGCTGAAGTGGATGTCGCCGACGATCCTCGGGTAGCTGCGGTTCAGCGTGAGGTGGTCGGTCAGCTCGGCCGGGTCCTGCCAGGCGGCGTCCTGCCCGGACGCGCCGGCGCGGTAGGTGGCCTGCCCGACGAGCAGCTGCACGTCGGTGCCGGTCACGGTCTCGGACCACCAGCGGACCAGCTCCGCGTAGTCGGCCGCCGGGTGGCCGATGTGCCAGTAGATCTGCGGGGCGATGTAGTCGACCCACCCCTGCCGCACCCAGCGCCGGGTGTCGGCGTAGATCGCGTCGTACGACTGGAGGCCCGTGGTGCGCGAACCGAGCGGGTCGGTGCCGGCGTTGCGCCAGATGCCGAACGGGCTGACGCCCAGCTTCACCCACGGCTTGGCCGCCCGGATCTTGTCACGCATCTCCCGGACCAGCAGGTTGACGTTGTTGCGCCGCCAGTCGCCGATGGTGCTGAAACCGGCGCCGTACTGGGCGTAGGTGGCCTGGTCGGGGAAGGCCACCCCGCTGACCGGGTACGGGTAGAAGTAGTCGTCCCAGTGCACCGCGTCGATGTCGTAGCGCTTGACGGCGTCCATCATCGCGTCCTGCACGAAGGCGCGGACGGCGGGGATGCCGGGGTTGTAGTAGATGTGTCCGCCGTAGGTGACGGTCCAGCCCGGGTTCTTGCGGGCCGGGTGGCTGGCCGCCAGCTTGGTCAGGTCGGTGTGGTTCGCCACCCGGTACGGGTTGAACCAGGCGTGGAACTCCAGGTTGCGGGCATGCGCCTCGGCCACCATGAAGGCCAGCGGGTCGTAGCCGGGGTTGCCGCCCTGGGTGCCGGTCAGCCACTGCGACCACGGCTCGTACGTCGACGGCCAGAACGCGTCGGCGGCGGGGCGGATCTGCACGACGACGGCGTTCATCCGCCGCTGCTTGGCCAGGTCGAGCCAGCCCCGGTACTCCGCCTGCTGGGCGGCGGGGGTGAGCCCGGTGCGGCTCGGCCAGTCGATGTTGGCCACGCTGGCGATCCACATGCCGCGCAGCTGCCGCTTCGGGGTGGCCGGGTCGGTCACGCACGCCGCCTGGGCGGCGACGGGCACGGTGTCCGGCGTGGCGGGACGGGAGGCGGGGGCGGCCGTGGGGGCGGCCGCGCCGAGGGCGAGCGCCGCTACCAGCGCCAGCCCGGACAGGTATCGACCATAATCTCTACGCACGAAAAGATGTTCAGCGTTGCCACGCCGTTTCGCAAGTATCCTTCACGATTTTCACCGACCGGGGTCGCGTCGGCACCCGACGGTGAGGCTGCCGACCCAGCCTGTGGGCGATCGCAGGCCGTGGGCCCCCGACCGCCCTGCCGCCGATCGAGCGGCACCGAATGCCGGAGTAGGCCCCCTACTTACAGCGGAGGAATCGGACGGTATAACCCTGGTCAGGATCACCGTCGTAGCCAAAAAGCCCGATTTCGCCGTCAACTGTGCGAACTTTGAGCTCGGCAGACCTTGCATTCACCGACGAGCCGAGCACCTCGAATTCCAGATCGAGGCTGGGCGATCGGGCATCATCATAGGACCAACGGCCATGTCCGCCCGCAGGCCGCCTGCTATCGAAATCCCGGTCCAGCACATACCCTTCGACGAACTCGTCATCCTCGCGAAGAACGGTGAAGTAGTGATGCGACAACTTCGCGAGAACGAATCCACCTTCCTTCTTCACCGTCAACAGGTCTCCGCTTCCGGAACACCAGGTCCCCGGCACGTCATCGGCCTTGATCGGCGGTGGCTCCGTCTGCCCGCAGACACCGAGAAGGACGCTCGCGATCAAGCAGACCCCTGCCATGAGCAGAGCGTTGACGCCGCGAGAGTCGCGCCGGACCTTCTGCGCTGCCGTCAACTGGCGACCGCCTCGAACCAGTGGAAGTTTCTGCTGATGCTAGACATTGACCCGGCGCCGCCCCGGGCGCCCCGCCCGGCTGGCCGAGGTGGTCCCGCAGCAGGCCACCGTCGAACTGCCCGACCACAGCCCAATGAAGGTGCTACAAAAGCCGCACCCCCAAGGGGACAGCAATAGCCAGTACGGACCAGATCGAGGTCAGCCACAGCAGGTGCCGCCTCAACGGCACCCTCGACTCCACCTCGTCGCTCGCCTCGAGGGAGGCGCTCCTGGTCCGATATCTCTCGATAGAGTCAGCGGCACGGTTGGCGCTGGCGGCACCGAAAATCCTGCCGACCAACGACCCCTGGAAGGCGTGGCAGACCACTTCCTTCGCGCCCACCACCTGCACCACGAGGCCGTTCTGCGCGTCGATCGACCGGATCCGACTCCACGGCACGGTGACCGCCGCTCCGGGGTTGATCACTAGCAAGGCTTTCCGCTGGGGTTTCACCAGGGAGAACATCGATGCCAGGGACACCAGGTAGCAGATGACGCCGAAGAAGCTCGCGACAGCGACAAGCTCGCCCCAGTCATTGGCGGGGTTCAGGCTGAACATGATCATCATGAATCCGAACAGCAGCCACAGCATCAGGCCACCTGCCCAATTCGTTCTGTTCCTCATCCGCTTCTCAGCAGGAGAGGGACACCCACGACCACGTCGCAGCAGGCAGCGTGAATGCGTTGAGCCGGCCTCACGCCGCTACCGCCCTTTCGTACCCGCCACCGTCACGCAGCGACCACTTGCGGGCCACAAGGGTGGCACCCGTGACGGCGGCGGCGACGAGCGCGGCCTCGATGGCCACGATGAGCGGGTGGGTGCTGTAGCCGACCGCCCTGGCGAACCCCATGGTGATCGGCACGGCGATCGCGCCGCCGATCGGCAGCAGCACGATCATGGCGTTCGCGGTCTGCCGGATCCGTGGCAGATGCCCCAGCCGCGCCCGTACCGCGATGACCGCGCCGCCGACGGCGAGCGCGGCTGCGGTGCCGTAGTAGAGCAGGACCGCCAGCACGGTCGGCATCCGGAACCCGCGCGGCACGTCGATCCACGCGACCAGGATCGGGTAGACGAGGACAAGCGCGATCGCGCCGACGCAGGCACCGAGTACGGCGCCGGTCAGGGCGGTCCGCGTCAGGCGGGCGTACTCGTGTCGAACGCGCTGCACTCCGGCCTCGTCGGCCAACTGTCGCGCGAACCCCCGAAGGTCGGAGCCCAGGAGTTGCTCCGGCGTGACACCGTCGGCGGCGGCTGAGCGCAACTCCAGCCGGAGATCGGCAGCGAGCACCGCGCGATCCCGGCGACGAATGCCGTACGCCCGCCATTCCCGTTCAGCAGCCACCATGGCCTCGTCGATGGCGTCCACAATCAACTCCTTGCGCTTTCGGAGGTGGAGTCGGTCAGAGCGGTGTTCACGGTGTGGACGAACCGCGTCCACTGCCGCCGCCACGCGTCCAGACGCTCCTGGCCGGCGTCGGTGACCGCGTAGACCTTGCGGGGCGGCCCTGTCGGGCTGGCCTGCACCTCGTCGACGACGAGGCCGAGACGACGCATGCGGGTCAGCAGTGGGTAGATCGTGCCGTAGCCGACGCCCTCGATGCCGATCGCCTCAAGTCGGCCGACCAGCTCGTAGCCATGCGTCGCCCGCCTGGCGAGCAGGGCCAACAGACACATGTCGAGGGCGCCACGCAGCAACTGCGTCTGCCTGTCGCCGTCGTCGGAGGCCCCGGAGCCGACCGCTATCATGCGGCACACACTACCTCGACTATTATGCGTTGCCAAGTAGTTACGGTCGGCGGGGCCATGAGTGCGATGCGAGCGGTACCTGCCCGCGGGGCAGGCTCGATGCCGTGCGACCCCGGCGGGGCCCGGTCATGTGGATGCCAAAGCGAGCGGAGCGAGGTAGGCAGAAGCCGAAACCAGCTACTTCCCGTAACTACATGGCTGTTACAGGTTCCACGGTCGTTCGCCGGGGGCGCTGTGTGCCAGGCGGACCGGCGAGGACTGGGTTGAGCTGAAGCCTGCTTCAAGTGGCAACCTGCCCTTCGGGCGCAACGCCGGGCTCTGCCTGGTCGCCGCCGTCACCGTCACCATCGGCAGGAGGACACCGGATGGCAGCGCAACCGCGAACCCTCGAACAGCGCAAGCACGACACTCTCGTCCGCCTTGGCAAGGACCTCGACGCCTGGGTCACCACGGCGAGCGACACCGGCGTTCCCCACCTGGTGCCCCTGTCCTTTCTCTGGGACGGCGGGACGCTCACGTTCGCGACAGGCCCCACCAGCGTGACCGGCCGCAACCTGCGAGCGCGCCCGACAGTGCGGATGGCCATCGGTCCGACCCGTGATGTCGTCCTCGTCAACGGGACCGTCGAGGCGTTCTCCGCGAACACCGTGCCCGCCGAACTGGCCGACGCGTTCGCCGCGAAGCTGTGGGAGGCCCGCAACGGCGGTACTCGTTGGAGCTACTACCAGGTCACCCCGCAGCGGATCTTGGCATGGCGGGAGGAGAACGAACTGCCCGGTCGCGAGCTCATGCGCGACGGCCGCTGGCTCGTCTGACCCGCAGGCGCCCTCCGGGCTGCCAGCGTCAGACCAGGCCGGCGTCGCGCAGCAGCTTCCACAGGCCGGCGCCGTCAGGCGCGGAGAGCCACTTCTGCCCCACCGGCCCCGCCGACGACTCGCCGGCCGGGGTGGGCAGGCTACCGGCCAGCACCGCCTGCGTGGGCGAGAGCCGGCGGATGCCGACGCCGGCCACGTTCTCCGGGTGGGCGGCGGCGAACTCGCGGTAGATCTCCGGGTCGTGCTGCCCGTCGTCGCCGACCAGCAGCCACTTCACGTCCGGGAACTCCTTGGCCAGCCGGGCCAGGGTGACCCGCTTGTGCTCCCGCCCGCTGCGGAACCAGCGGTCGGCGGTCGGCCCCCAGTCGGTCAGCAGCAGCGGCCCGGCCGGGTAGAGGTGCCGGGACAGGAACCGGGTAAGCGTCGGCGCCACGTTCCAGGCGCCCGTGGAGAGGTAGAAGACCGGGGCGCCCGGGTGCGCGGTGACCAGCCGCTCGTAGAGCACCGCCATGCCGGGCACGGCGTTGCGGGCGTGCTCGTCGAGGACGAACGTGTTCCAGGCGGCGAGCAGCGGCCGGGGCAGCGCGGTGACCATGACCGTGTCGTCGATGTCGGAGAGGATGCCGAAGCGCACCTCCGGGTCGAGGATGCGCACCGGAGCCTCGACCGGCTCGGCGTCCGGCAGGCTGATCCGCACCGAGCCCCAGCCGGGCGGCAGGTCCGCCTCGACCACGGCGTCGACGAACCCGCTGCGGTCGGCCCGCGCCTCGTGCCGTTCCCCGCCGGCCTCGATGGTGACCGTGACGTGCTTGGCCGGCAGCGTGGTGAAGCTGCGCCACCCGCGCACCTTCTCCAGCCGGCCACGCTGGCGGGTGTCCGGCCGGCTGAGCAGCACCCGGCACATCACCCGCACCCAGCCGGGCGCGCCGTAGCCGGTGTACGCGATGACGTTCGTCCGCCAGCCGGTGCGCCGCAGCCGGCGCTCGACCAGCGAGTGCACGGCGTCCTCGATCCGCGCGGCCCGGTGCAGGTTCGGTACGGCCAACTGGCCGGCGGCAGTGGGTGGCACGCCAGCAACCCTGCCACAACCTGGCCACCTCGGCCACGCGAGGCGATCTTCCCCCGGCCGCCGGGAGGGCCCGACGCCCTCCCCGGCCGCCGGGAGGCCCGACGCCATGCCCGCCGTGGTCCGGCGGATCGTCCGCGCTGCGCCGATCCGCCCCGGCCGGCCCCGACGGCGTGAAACACTCCGGTCGGGACGACGACGGGGGCGTTGGTCGTGTCGCAACCAGTGCGCAAGCGTGGGCGGTGGCGCCCGCAGCTCGACCGGCCGGCGCTCGTGGCGCTGCTGTTCGGGCTCGCCGGGGTCGGCTACCGGCTGGTCCTGACCCTGCACACGGTGCCCGTCTCCAACAGCGACGAGGCGACGTTCGGGCTGGCCGCGCTGCACATCGCGCAGGGCCGCGAGCTGCCGGTCTTCCTCTACGGGCAGCGCTACATGGGGGTGCTGGAGTCGTACCTGGCCGCGCCGCTGATCGCGGTGGCGGGGCCGAGCTGGCCGCTGCTGCGCCTGCCGCTGCTGCTGCTCTACGCCCTCTTCCTCTGGCTGATCCACCGGCTGACCCGGCGGATCGGCTCGCCCTGGTTCGCCACCGGGATCGTCGGCCTGCTGGCACTGGGCGGGGAACGGGTCGTCCGGGATCAGCTGACCGCGGTCGGCGGCCGCCCGGAGGTCAAGGTCGCGGTGCTGCTGATGCTGCTGATCGCGGTGGGACTCGCCCGGGGAACGGTGCGCCACCGCCGGCTGGCCGTCGGGCTCTTCGGCCTGCTCGCCGGGGTGTCCGTCTGGTCGGACTGGCTGATCCTGCCCTACCTGGCGGTGGCCGCGCTGGTGCTGGCGTGGGTGGCCCGCCGGGAGCTGCTCGGTTGGGCCGGGGCGCTGCTGCTGGCCGGGTTCGCCGTCGGGATCGCGCCGATGATCCGGGACAACCTGCTCGCCCCGCCCGGCGAGGACTCGCTGTCGGTGTTCCGCGAGATCAGCACCAAGGCCGGGCCGACGCCGCCGTGGTCGCGGCGCCTCGACGGCGGGCTGCTGGAGGGTGTGCCGCTCGCCGCCGGCCTCTGCCCGGTGGACGGCTGCGCCCGCTGGCAGGGCTGGTTCGGGCTGCTCTACCCCGTGCTGCTGGCGGTCGCCGCCGCGCTCGCCGTCCTCGCGTACCGCCGGGCCGCAGGCGCCCCGCGCGGCGAGCGGGTCGGCCCGGTGGTGCACCTCGCGCTGGTCGTCGGCGCGGCGCTGACCCTGCTGTCGTACGTGCGCAGCCCTCTCGCGGCCACCAGCCCCCTGGACAACGCCCGCTACCTGTCGGTGCTCCAGCTCTCCCTGCCGGCGGTGCTCTGGCCGCTCTGGGTGGCGGCGGTCGCCTGCTGGCGGGGCACGGTCGGCGCGTTCGGCCGCCTGGCCGGCGCGCTGGCCACCGCCGTGCTCGCCGCGCTGGCCGCGACCACGCTGGTGGTCACCGTGCTGTTCGCGGTCACCGGCACCGCGGCGTCCCGGACCGAGGAACGGCAGGCCCGCGAGCTGGCCGACACGCTCCGCGCGGGCGGGCCCCGCGAGGTGTACGGGGACTACTGGACCTGCAACCGACTGATCTTCAACACGGCCGAGGCGGTGGTGTGCGCGGTGCTCGACGGCGACCTCACCCCCGGGCAGAACCGCTATCCGGCGTACTGGCGGCAGGTGGGGCGGGCCGACCGGCCCGGGTACGTGCTGGCGGCCGGCTCGGCGGCGGAGCGGCGGCTGCGCCGGCTGCTGGGCGACCGGGCCGACGCCGCGCTCATCGCCGACGTGGGCGGGTATCGCGTGTACCACCCGGAGACGCCGGTGCGGCCGTGGCGGTAGGGCCGGCCCGTACGCTGGCCGGACCGGTGCGCGGACGCCGCACCGAGCCGAGGAGTCACCGATGCTCATCCTGCTGCCGCCCTCCGAGGGGAAGGCCGACGCCGGCACCGGCCGGCGGCTGGACCTCGCCGGGCTCTCCCTGCCGGAGCTGACCGGCGCCCGGGAGGAGGTGCTGACGGCGCTTGTCGCGCTCAGCGCCGACGGCGACGAGGGGGCGGCCCTGGCGGCGCTGGGGATCAGCGAGGGCCAGCGCGGCGAGTTGCGCCGCAACGCCCGGCTGCGGGCGGCGGCCACCGCGCCCGCCGGCCGCGTCTACACCGGGGTGCTCTACGAGGCGCTCGATCTCGCCTCGCTGCCGGCGCCCGCGCAGCGGGCCGCCCGCCGGTCGGTGCTGATCAGCTCAGGGCTCTGGGGTGCGGTACGCCTCACCGACCGGATCCCGCCCTACCGGTGCCCGATCGGGGCGCGGCTGCCGGGGCTCGGCGCGCTGTCGGCGTACTGGCGGCGGGCGCTCGCACCGGCGATGGCCGCGGCGGCCGGCGACGGGCCGGTGCTCGACCTGCGCTCCGGCGCGTACGCGGCCACCTGGGCGCCGCGCGGCGAGGTGGCCGACCGCACGGTGACCGTCCGGGTGCTGCACGAGCGGGAGGTCGACGGCGTGCCCGTCCGGTCGGTGGTGAGCCACTTCAACAAGGCGACCAAGGGCCGGCTGGTCCGCGACCTGCTGACCGCGGGCGCCCGGCCGCGTACCGTCGGCGGGCTGTTGACCGCGCTGCGCGACCTGAAGTATCCGGTACTGGAGCAGCCCGCCCCGCCCGGTCGGCCACGCCAGGTCGACGTGATCGTCACGGAGCTGTAGGACAGCCGCAAGATTTCCTCAAGGCTGGGGCCGATCGGTTTCCCCGGCGGCGTCGAGCGACCACGGTAGAGGGACCCCCGACGCCGACAAGGAGTGCCCACGTTGGCTCCCGAACAGATCCTGCTCGATCGGCCGCGCCTGCCCGCGACGCCGCCGCCGTTGGACTGGTCCACCCTGGCCGACGCGTTCGAGGCCGCCTGCCTGCTGCGCTGCACGCCGCCGCCGGCCGTCGTCGGCACCCGCCGGCCGGCGGCGGAGCACCGCCCCCCGTCGGTGGAGTTCAACCGGGAGGAGGCGGCGCACCGCATGCGTCAGCTCCTCCACCGGCTGGACGTCCCCATCGAGCACGAGGTGACCGTGGGCGGCCTGCGCCGCCGCTTCGAGCTGCACCGGCTCTCCGTGCCGCACCAGCACCGGCCGGCGTACGCGAGGACGCTCGAGGCCGGTTGGCGGCAGGGCCGGCGCGAACTGCTGGGCGGGCCGGTCCCGGGCGCGTCGACCGTACGGCGGGCGTGGCGGCCCCGGCTGGCGGCGGCCGCCTGGCGGGCCGCCCTGCTCGCCGGTGGGCGGCACGTCCGCCGGCACATCCTCGGCGTCCGGATCACCGACCGGGAACTGGCCGCCATCCTGGTACGCGGGGCCGCCCTGCTGGACGTTCCGGCGCTGCTACGCCCCGGCACCGGCTGTTACCTGGTCTGTGTCGCCGACGGCCCGGACCGCCAGCGGATCCTGCACAGCACCGCGCTGGATCCCGCCCACCTGCGCGAGCGGTCGTGATTGCCGGATGAGCACGTTCGGCGGCGCTGCGGACCGGCCGCGTACCGCAGCGAGCTGACAATCGTCACCCACCCGCCGCCGGGTTCCTAGCCCGGTCGGTGGGCGGCGGGTTGCGGCGACGGCCCGCACGGCGCAGAGTGCAGCGCGTGAGTCGCACCGGGTTCCGCCGTGTCCGCCCGCGCCGTGTCCGCCCGCCGGCGCTGCTGGCGCTGCTGCTGGTGGTGGCGTTGCCCGGCGTCGCCGGCTGCCAGGACGCTCCCGAGCCACCGGTACGGATCCGGATCGCGACCGGCAGCCCGACGGCGGTCTACCACGCCTTCGGGCAGTCCCTGGCCGCCGTGCTCAACCGGGAGCTGCCGGACGTCCGGGCCAGCGTGGTGGTGACCGCCGCCTCGGCGGAGAACGTCCGGCTGGTCGGCTCCGGCGAGGCCGAGCTGGGTTTCACCCAGGCCGACGTGCTGCCGGCGGCGCCGGCGACGCACCCGTCCGTGGTCGCGGTCGCCCGGGTCTACGACGACCTGCTGCACCTGGTCACCACCGCCGGCGGTCCCGTCCGCACCCTGAGCGACCTGCGCGGGCGGCGGGTGTCCGTGGGCGCGTCCGGCTCCGGCACCGAGATCACCGCCGTCCGGCTGCTGGAGGTGGCGCGCCTCGGTGGTGACCGGGTACGCCAGGAGCACCTCGGCCTCGACGACTCGGTCGCGGCGTTGCGGGCCGGCACGATCGACGCGTTCTTCTTCTCCGGCGGGCTGCCGGTCAGGGCGCTGGAGCAGCTCACGGACGACAGCGCGACCCGGATCGTCGACCTCGGCGAGTGGACCGGGCCGCTGCGCGAGAGCAACCCGGAGGTCTACGTCTCCCGGGACATCCCCCGCTCGGTGTACGGCACCGACCCGGTGACCACGGTGGCCAACCCGAACTTCCTGATCGTCCGGGCCGACCTGCCGACGCCGCTGATCCGGGAGGTGACCCGACTGCTGATGGAACGCCGCCAGGAGTTGGCCGCCGCGCATCCGGCCGCCGGGCGGATGAGCCCCCGCTCGGCCATCGCCACCGCCCCCCTGCCGCTGCACCCCGGCGCCGCCGACTGGTACCGCGCCGCCAAGCCCTGACCCGCGGCACCCCCGCGCCCGCCGCCAGGCCCGCCCTACGGCACGTCAGCGGGGCCAGCGGCGGCGTCGGCGAGGGTGGGGGCGGCGTCGGCGGGGGCGAGTGCGGCGGGGCCAGCGGCGGCGGGGGCGGGGAACCAGAGGCCGGCGACCAGGCCGCGCGGCTCGCCCCCGCGCATGGTGAGCCGCCCGTCCGAGGCGTCGACAAGCACGGCGACGATGGTGAGGCCCAGCCCGGCCCCGTCGATGTTCTGCACCTCCGGGGCCCGCCAGAACCGCTCGGTCGCCTGCCCGAGCTGGCTCGCCGTCATGCCCGGCCCGGTGTCCCGGACCTCCAGCGCGGTGCCGTCGCCGTCGTGCCGGACGGTCACCGTCACCTCCCCACCGGCGTCGCTGAACTTCACCGCGTTGTCGATCAGCGCGTCCAGGGCCTGGTCGATGGCGGTCGGCACGGTCCGCGCGTACGCCGGGGCGTCCCCGGCCACCAGCCGGAGGGTGATGCGGTGGTGCCGGGCGAGCGGCTCCCAGGCGGCCACCCGGGACGCGGCGACGGCCGCCGCGTCGACGGTGACCCGCTGGTTCTCCCGCCGCTCGGCGCGGGCCAGGGTCAGCAGCGCGTCCAGCACGAGGGCCAGCCGGTCGGTCTCCTCCAGGGCCAGTTGGTGCTCGGCCCGCCCGTCCGCGTCGGTGAGGCTCGGGCCCAGCTCCTCCACGCGCAGCCGCAGCGCGGTCAGCGGGTTGCGCAGCTGGTGGCTGGCGTGGGCGACGAAGGCCCGCTGCCGGTCCATCACGTCGGAGACGACGTCGGCCATGTGGTTGAAGCTGGTCGCCAGGCGACGCAGCTCCGGCGGGCCGAGCCGGTGCTGCACCCGCGCGCCACGGTCCCCCTCGGCGATCTCATGGGTGACCGCGTCCAGCTCGGTGACCGGGCGCAACACCCAGCCGGCCAGCCCGAACGCGGTAAGCACGCAGGC
Organism: Micromonospora sp. NPDC049060; assembly: GCF_040649055.1. NCBI lineage: Bacteria > Bacillati > Actinomycetota > Actinomycetes > Micromonosporales > Micromonosporaceae > Micromonospora > Micromonospora sp. NPDC049060. The sequence goes on along the minus strand of NZ_JBEZEV010000029.1, from coordinate 15,740 downwards.
CAGCACGGCGAGCAGGCCCGTTCCGGCCAGCGCCAGCCACCAGACGGTCACGGCCCGCCGGACCTGATCGGCGGGGGTGGTGATGACCACCGCTCCGAGCACCTCGCCACCGTCGTTGATCGGCACCGCCACGACGATCGGCCCGTCGACCCACGGCCAGACCGAGTCCGGCCCGCTGGCCTGTTGGCCGGAGAGCGCCATGTCCAACGCCTCGCGGGAACCCGGGGCCATCCGCCAACTCCCGGAGGCCGCCACCGTCCGACGCTCCCGGTCGACCACCGCCGCGCCGATGTCGTACAGGGCGTCGTAGCTGCGCAGCTCGTTGGCGAGCGGGCCGGGGGGGCCGCCGCGCAGCGCCGGGCCGGCCAACGAGGCGAACCGGGTGGCGTCGGCGAGCCGGTCGGCGCGTACCCGGTCGGTCTCCCGGTTCGCCAGGGTGACCGCCAGCGGGGTCTCCAACGCGATCAGCACCAGCACCATCAACAGCAGATAGCTGATCACCAGCCGACGTCGCACGGCGTCCCCTCACTCGCCGCGCAGGCGGTAGCCGACCCCGCGTACGGTCTCCACCAGGCCGGGGTCGCCCAGCTTGCCACGCAGCGAGCCGACGTGCACCTCGACCGTGTGCCCGTCGCCCCAGGTCGAGCCCCACGCGTCGAGCAGGATCCGTTCCCGGGCCACCGCCACGCCGGGCTGCCGGGCCAGGGAGAGCAGGACGTCGAACTCCTTGCGGGTCAACGCCACCGGCCGGCCCTCGACGGTGACCGTCCGGGCGGCCACGTCGACGCGTACGGGCCCCACCTCGATCAGGTTGCGCTCCGGCACGGCGTGCGCCGCGCGGCGCAGCACCGCCTCGATGCGCGCCTGGAGTTCGGTCATGGAGAAGGGCTTGACCACGTAGTCGTCCGCGCCGAGCCGCAGTCCGAGCACCCGGTCCCGTTCCTCGCCCCGGGCGGTCACCGCGATGATGCCGAGCTGGCTGCTGCGCCGCCGCAGCTCCCGGCACAGGTCGGTGCCGTCGCCGTCGGGCAGGGTCAGGTCCAGCAGCACCAGGTCGCAGGGGGCGGCGCAGAGGGCCGCGGCGACGGTGGCGGCGTGCTCCACCTCGTACCCCCGGCGGGTGAGGGCGGAGGAGAGCGCGGCGGCCACCCGGCGGTCGTCCTCGACCAGCAGGATGCGCACCCGGGGCCCCCATTCGTCGGTCCGTCGACCCCGAATGGTGGCAGAAGTACGCCCGCGACGGGAGGGCCGGTCCCGCACCGACCCGGCGACAGCCCCGTCGGCGCGCCGGCGCGGGGGCGCCGGTGATGGTCGACCGGCAGGTCAGAGACCGAAGACCTCGTCGGCCGTGGCGTCGCGGACCCCGTCGACGAAGCCCCGGAAGCCGGGGTCGTCGTGGCTGGCGGGCACGCTGGTGACGATCTCGCCGGTGGCCTGGGTGACCGCGTCGACCAGGGGCGGATAGTCGATCTCGGCGTCCGGGAGGGTGTCGTCGTCCGCCTGGCCGAGGTTGATCACGTGCTGCACGTCCTCGGTCGGGGTGTCCGGGTCGCCGGCCCACTCGCCGCCCGCCCGGTGGCACTCGTCGTACAGCGCCCGCTGGCTGTCGGTCCAGTCCTCGTCGTAGCTCTCCATCGCCATCCCTCCGCGACCCGCTGCCCCGAGCATGCCGGGCGGCGGCGGGCACCGGGGCGGTACCGGGAAACCGGGACGGCCGCCGGCGGGACCGGCCGCGCGTAGGCTGCCGGGGTGATCTACAAGCTCCTCACCACCACCGAGTGGGACGACGCGCTGGCCGCCGGCCACCTCGACGGTACGGCGCTGGACCGGCAGTCCGGGTTCATCCACCTCTCCGGCGCCGACCAGGTGGTCGGTACGGCCCGGCGGTACTTCGCGGGCGCCACCGGGCTGACCCTGCTGACGGTGGACCCGGAGCGGCTGGGCGACGCGCTGCGCTGGGAGCCGGCGCGCGACGGGGCGCTCTTCCCGCACCTGTACGGCCCGCTGCCGGTGCCCGCCGTGGTGGCCGCCGACGCGCTGCCGGCGGACCGGCCGGTCGCCGACGCGGTGGCGGCGCTGCTCGCCTGACGGGTCGCTATGCTACGCCGAGTCCGCTCCCCCGGCCTCGCCCGCGCGCCCCGGGGCGGGTGTGGCAGAACCGATCCGCGCGATCGACGCCCGCCCGGCGTACGCCGACGCGGATCACCGACGGCGCGACGCCGCGCCCCGAGCCATGCGAGTTGAAGGATGACTGACAACAGTTCCCTGCCCCCCTCCGTCTTCGTCCACCCGACGGCCGACGTCGAGGAGGGTGCCCGCGTCGGCGACGGCACGAAGGTCTGGCACCTCGCCCACATCCGGTCCTCGGCGCAGGTCGGCGCCGGCTGCGTCATCGGCCGCAACGTGTACGTCGACGCCGGCGTGACGGTCGGCGACCTGGTCAAGATCCAGAACAACGTCTCGGTGTACCAGGGCGTCACCATCGAGGACGAGGTCTTCGTCGGCCCGTGCGCGGTCTTCACCAACGACTTCCGGCCCCGGGCGCAGAATCCGGACTGGACGATCACGCCGACCCTGGTCCGCCGGGGCGCCTCGATCGGCGCCAACGCCACCCTCGTCTGCGGCATCGAGGTCGGCGAGTACGCGATGATCGCGGCCGGCTCCGTGGTGACCCGGGACGTGGCGCCGTACCAGCTCGTCGCCGGCAACCCGGCGCGCCCGAAGGGCTGGGTCGACGAGCGCGGCGAGGTCGTCTCGCGGGACGTGGAGAACCCGCCGCAGCGGGGCTGAACGGACGACGCGGGGGCGGTGTCCGGTCGTGCCGGTCACCGCCCCCGCGTCAACGCGTCAGCCGCAGAGCCGGTCGATCTCCGCCCGGAACCGGTCCATCGCGTTCGGCTCGTCCGGGCCCAGCAGGTACGTCTTCAGCTCCCGACGCGCCTCGGTCATCGGGTCGTCACCGGCCCGGGTCACCGCGACGATCTTCGGCAGCTCCCCGCAGTCCGCACCGAGCAGGTACGCGGCCCGCGCGGTGGGGTACCGGCGGCGGAACTCGTCCTCGGGCAGCCCGGCCGGGTTCGCCACGACGTACGGCCGCTGGCTCTGCATGAAGTCCGAGACGACGCTGGAGATGTCGCTGACCAGCAGGTCGGTCTGGTTGAAGCAGTCGAACAGCCCCGGCGCCCGGCCGGTGACCACGAGGTGCGCGTCGCCGGCCAGCGAGGTCGCGTCGCTCTGCCCGCCGGCGGCCCGGATCCGACGGACGATCCGGTCGTTGGCCGACCGGGCCTTCGCCGACCGGCTGCCGGTGAGCGGGTGCGGCTTGTAGATCACCCGCACCCCGGGGGTCGCCAGCAGGCCGGCGACGATCCGCTCGCCCATCAGCACCACGGAGGTGTGGTAGACCTCCTCCTCCAGCCAGCCCTCCCAGGTCGGGGCGTAGAGCACGGTGAACGGCCGCTCCGTGGCCGTCGAGCCGAAGGTGTGCACGCCGGCCAGCTGCGGCCGGCCGATCTCGACGATGTCGCGGTCGAGCACGCCGACGCCGCTGAGGGCGTAGCGTTCCCGCCCCGCCGGACCGGCCACCCAGACCTCGTCGTACACCTTGCTGTAGGGGTTGACGCTGGCCTGCTTGTCGCTGTCGCCGTGGCCGACGAAGACGTGCTTCACGCCCGGCTCGCGCAGCAGGTGGATGTTGGCGCCGACGTTCGCCACGTAGAGGGCGGCCCGGAGGCTGCCCAGTTCGAGGTTCATGAAGTCGGTGCCGGCAGGTACGCAGACCACCGGCAGGCGGGTGTCGGCGAGCGCCCGGAACGCCTCCTCCTGGCGCATCAGCACCACTGCCCGCCGGCCGGTCGCCTCGACCGGGGCGAGCCACATGTTGGCCTGGTAGACGTCCTTGACGGGGCCGGCGAAGTAGAGCGCCAGGTCCGGCTGCTCGCGGGCGAGCCAGCTCTGCACCGCCGGGAGCGCCGAGGTGGCCCGGCCGCGCCCGCGCAGCCAGGTCAGCGCGAGCACGGCGGCGACCAGCGCCCCCGCCACCAGGGTGACCGCCGCGGTGAGCACCACCGGCGCCACGTCGTCGGCCAGCACCGCGATCACGGCCGCCGGCACCAGCGCCAGGTTGAGCAGGGGCAGCCGGTCGCCCTCGACGGCGACGGCCCAGGCCGGCGGCCGGGGCGCCCCGGAGGACCGCCCGACCTCGATGTTGCGGACGAAGGCGACGGCGGCGGCGCCCCGCTCGCCGAGGCGCGCCAGCACGCCCGTGCCGAGGGCGAGCGCCAGCAGCGCCGCGGGCAGCAGCAGCACCAGGACCAGCGCCGTCGGGCCGGGGCGGACCGTCGTCACGATCAGCAGGACGACCGCCAGGTCCCGGGCCAGGTGCCGGTACAGGCTCCCGATCCCGGCCTTGTCCAGCAGTTCCCCGCCGGCCGGGCGGCGCAGCAGGGTGAGTTCACCGGCGACCACGGCCAGGCCGGCGACCGCGAAGGGGATCATCCAGCCGAGGGCCCCGGCCAGCACCATGACGGCGTACGACAGCAGTAGCGCGCCGATGAGGCCGGCGTCCGGCTGCCTGCGCAGTTTGCTGAACAAAGACACACTCCCCTATCGATCACCGGCGAATCCGGGCAGGTGCGACCTTAACGTGGCATGTCCTTCGAGTATTGCCGGGGTGTCGCGCAGCCCACCAGCGGGCCACGGCGGCATCCCGCTCGACGCGACGGGGCCCCGGCCGTTGTCGACCGGGGCCCCGTGACGCGACGGCGGATCAGCCGCCGATGACCACCCGCCGCACGCCGGCCCAGCGGGCCGCGTCGGTGACCCGGCGGCCGTCGACCAGGACGGTCACGCCGGGCAGGTCGGCCGGGCTGAGGGTGCGGTACTCCGCGTGGTCCGCCTGCACGACGGCCGCGCCGAGCGGCTCACCGTCGTACGGCGGCAGGCCGTGCGCGGTGAGTTCCTCGGCGGTGTACATCGGGTCCGAGACGTACGGCCGGGCGCCCCGCTGCCGCAGCGCCTCCACGGTCGGGAAGACACCGGAGAAGGCGGTCTCCTTGACCCCGCCCCGGTAGGCGGCGCCCAGCACCAGCACCCCGACGTCGGTCAGGTCGCCGTAGGCGGCGGCGAGCAGGTCCACCGCGTACTCCGGCATGGCAGCGTTGGCCTCGCGGGCCGAGCGGACGACGGTGGCCGCCGGGTCGTTCCACAGGTACATCCGGGGGTAGATCGGGATGCAGTGCCCGCCGACCGCGATGCCCGGCTGGTGGATGTGGCTGTACGGCTGGGTGTTGCACGCCGCGATGACCTTGGTGACGTCCACGCCGACGGTGTCGGCGAACCGGGCGAACTGGTTGGCCAGCCCGATGTTGACGTCCCGGTAGGTGGTCTCGGCCAGCTTGGCCAGCTCGGACGCCTCGGCGGAGCCGAGGTCCCAGACGCCGTTGGGCTGCTCCAGGTCGGGCCGCTCGTCGAAGTCCAGCACCGCCTCGTAGAAGCGCACGCCGTGCTGCGCCGACGCCTCGTCGACGCCGCCGACCAGCTTCGGGTAGCGGCGCAGGTCGGCGAAGACCCGCCCGGTGAGCACCCGCTCGGGGCTGAAGACCAGGTGGAAGTCCTTGCCCGCGGTCAGCCCCGAGCCCTCCTCGAGCATCGGCGCCCAGCGGTTGCGGGTGGTGCCGACCGGCAGGGTGGTCTCGTAGCTGACCAGGGTGCCCGGCTTGAGGCCGGCGGCGATGGCGCGGGTCGCGTCGTCCATCCAGCCGAAGTCCGGCACGCCCTCGGCGTCCACGAAGAGCGGCACGACCACCACGACCGCCTCGGACTCGGCGACCGCGGCGGCGGTGTCGGTGGTGGCGCTCAGCAGCCCGGCGGCGACGGTCTCCTTGAGCTTGACGTCCAGGTCGGTCTCGCCCGGGAAGGGCACCGCCCCGTCGTTGACCAGCCCGACGACCCGCTCGGAGACGTCGGCACCGATCACCCGGTGGCCCTTCGTGGCGAACTGCACGGCGAGCGGCAGACCGATCTTCCCCAGCGCGACGACGCAGATGTTCATGGAACTACTTTCCTCCTAGTGGAAGCCTGCGTCGCAGGCGGGCCACCACCCGGCGCAGCGTCACCGGCGAGACGGCGATCACCAGGTGGCCCTTGTGGTTCGTGGTCGTGGTGAACACGTACAGCTGTCCGCCGTGTCGGTGGAGCACCCGCTGCCGGACCGGCGGACGTGGCCCGCGCAGCGGGGTGGAACCGCTCTCCCCGGCCGCCACGGCGGTGACCCGGACGGTCCGGGTCCGGCCTCCCGGCGGGAGGCCGGCGAGCAGGTCGACGGCCCGGAACGTGACCCGGACGGTGGTCCCCAGCGGGTCCTCCGTCAGGCCGGTGACCGTGCCGGCGGCCGAACCCACCTTGAAGGTGAGCCCGCCGTCGGCGAGCTCGGCGAGCTCCGGCCAGGGGCTGCGCGCGGCGACCGTCAGCGTCCTCTCCCCGCCCCGGTCGGGGGACCAGGTCGCGGAGACCGCCTCCAGCCGGGCGAGCCACTTGGGGTCGGACCGGCTGACCTCGAACCACTCCTCGGACAGGGCGGAACGGGGGTCGCCGAAGCCAGGGTACAGGGCGTACCAGCGCTCGTCCTGCACCACCGTGGGCGGCAGCCCCTCCTCGACGTCCTGCCTGATCACCGCCCGCAGGTCGGCGAGCGACCCGAGCCAGGCGGCGCCGATGCGCACCCGGGCGGTGACGCCCAGCCGGTCCCGGATGGGGTCCGTGAGGTGCTTGCGGGCCAGGTTGGCCACGCCCGCGCGGACCTGCTCCTGGACGTCGGGCTCCAGCGTCAGGAAGTCGTCCTGGAGCAGCTTGGCGATCTCCCAGGTGAAGTGCCGGTACAGCACCGCGTCGCGCCGCTCGCCGGGCTCGATCAGCTCCGCCACCACCTCGACCACGCGCTCGACGCCGCGCAGCCGGGCGAGGTGGTTGCTGCGGTAGGTGATGTTGCCGGCGTTGAGCCGCTTGACCGCGTAGTAGTAGTCGTAGTCGGCGAGCACCGAGATGCGCCCGGCCCGCAGGCACGCCTCCAGGGTGAACGGCTGGTCGCTGCCGACCGGCATGTCCTCGGGGTAGCGCAGCGCGTACTTCTCGATCAGGTCGCGCCGGAACAGCTTGGTGTTCGACAGGGCGAACGGCAGCGCGGAGGAGAAGAGGTCCACCTCGGCCCGGGTGCTCTCGAAGATCGCCTGGTGGACGTAGCGTTCGTTGACCCCGACCATCCGGCCGAGCAGCACGTCGGAGCCCCACTCGTCGGCCGCGGCGACCATCCGGGCCAGTGCCTCCGGCCCGAGGTGGTCGTCGGCGCCGATGAACAGGACGTAGCGGCCGGTGGCGTGCTCCAGCGCGCGGTTGCTGGGGGCGGCGGGGCCACCCGAGTTCGCCTGGTGCAGCACCTTCACGGTGCCCGGGTACGCCGCCGCGAAGCGGTCCAGCTCGGCGCCGCTGCCGTCGGTGGAGCCGTCGTCGACCGCGACGACCTCCAGCCGGTCCAGCCCGATGGTCTGCTCCACCAGGGAGGTCAGGCACCGGGTCAGGTCCGGCATCGTGTTGTAGACGGCCGTCACCACCGTCACGTCGGGCGTGGTCACGCGCCGACCCGCAGGGCTGGCGGCTCGGCGCCCGGGGTGGTGTCGTCACCGCCGGCACCGCGACCGGCGGGCAGCAGCCGGGAGTAGACGCCGTCGAGCACCCGCGCCTGCGCCTCCCACGTCCACGACTCCAACAACCCCGGACGCTCGTACGCCTCCCGATAACGCCCCGGATCCCCCAACACCCCACGCACCACCCGCACGAAGTCCCCCACATCCTCCGCCCGGAACACCTCACCCTGCCCGGTCGACCGCACCGTCTCCGCCATCGTCCGCACATCACTGACCACCAACGGCAACCGCGCATGCGAATACTCGAAGAACTTCGTGATCAACGCAATCTCATGATTCGGCCAATGATGAATCGGAATGACCCCCACCGAAGCCCCCGACAAGAACGGCACCACCTGATGATGCGGCACGTACGACAACACGTGCACCCGCTCAGCCACCCCCAACTCACCCGCCCGCACCACCAACCCCTGCACGTACGCGGAGTCGGGCTTGTTGACCACGAAGGCGGCGTGCGCCCCGGGCAGTTGCGGCAGCGCCTCGACCATGACGTCGAGGCCCCGCCGCGCGGCGGCGACACCGCTGTAGACCAGCAGCGGCACGTCCGGCCCGATCCCGCAGAGCTGGCGGATGTCCGGCGCGGGCTCGTCACCGGGGCCGGGCAGCTCGGCCAGCGAGGGGGCGTTGAGCACGACCTCCGGCCGTTCCGCCAGACCGTGCTCCTGCTGCAACAGGTCGGCCAGCCCGCCGGAGACGGTCGTCGCCGCGTCCGCGTACGGCACGAACTCCCGCTCGTGCGCCATGTTGCCCGGCAGCCACCGGACGTTGTCGCGCCACGCCTGCACGCCGGGGAGGTACTCGTGGGCGTCCCAGACGACCGCGACCCGCCGGCCCTTGGCGGCGGCCCGCAGCTTGGCCCGGGCGGCCACCCCGAGCATGCGGAAGTCGTTGGCGTGGATCAGGTCCGGCCGCAGTTCGTCGACCGTCGGGCCGTAGGCCAGCTCGTAGTCCCACAGCCCCGGCTCCAGCCGCCGCCAGGCGCCGTCGCCCTGCACGGCCTGCCAGAACCTGGTGTACGCCCGGTCCAGCGGCCCGTCCAGCTTCTTGCGGCCGCGCCGGGACCGGGTGAGCTGCCAGTGGCGGAACGAGACCCAGCGGCGGGTCGCCCCGGCGACCAGCTCCTCCGCGCGCAGCGCGTGCCACCGCAGCGGTGACGGGCGGCCGGCGCCACCGGCGCGCGCGGCCACCGTCAGGGCGGCCCGCCGGAAGGTCAGGTCCGCCCGCCAGGCCTTCATCGCCTGGCTGCGGTGCGCGGCGATCCCGGTGGGCGGGTACGCCAGCGGCCAGCGCAGCCAGCCACGGCGGAACTCGTGCCGGCGCTTGGCCAGCGGCTCGGGCATCGGCAACAGGCGCACCTCGGCGTCGCCGAGGTGCCAGCTCTGTTCGCGCCCGGCGGCTGTGCGGCCGAGCAGGACGACCTCCCAGCCGGCGTCGGCGGCCGAACGGGCGGCCTTCTGTACCCGGGAGTCACCGTTGACCCCGTTGTCGACAAGCATGACAACACGCCCCCGGGCGCCGGCGCCGCCGTTCAGCCCCATCGTCTGCTACTCCGCCTCTGCCCGGTGCCGTCCGGCCGGGTCACCCGGCCCGGATCCCGAGCGATTGTACGAGACCGCCGGCCGGCACCCTCGCACCATGGATGTGGGAAAGCGCGGGTCGACTTCGCCTCCGCGCGCCCCGGAGCGTACCCTCCCCGCTGTCCGTCCCGGCGCCGACCGCGTCGATGCGCGCTCCGCGCGAGGAAACTGTCAGCCGGATACCTTCCGCCGGAAGTAGGGCGAGATGTCGAGTAGCCAAAACCTCGGTGGCGCGCCGGTGGCCGCGCCGGACGCCCGCCGGGCCCGCGTCCGGCTGGTGCTCGGCCTGCTCGCCGCCGCCGCGCTCGGCAGCCTGCTGTGGGTGGCCCGCTGGGAGACCGCGCCGCAGCACGCCTACCCGGACACCTACTGGTACGCCCGGCAGGCGGTCACCATGACCGGCACGCCGTCCGCCGAGGCGGACCGGTTCGCCGCCCGGCTGGTCTGCCGCCAGGGCATGCCGAGCCCGCGCCCGGGTGTCTCCTGCGTCGCCGCCACCCGGCAGTGGGCCGCCAGCATGCCCCCGCGCTACCAGCGGATCTTCACCACCCGGCCCGGCTACTCGCTGACCGTGGCACCGTTCGTGCTGGCCTTCGGGGAGCGGGGAATGGTGCTGGCCACGGCCGCGCTCGCCGTGCTGGCCGGCGTGTTGGCGGCCCTGGCGGTCCGGCTGCTCGGTGGCGGCCTGGTCAGCTCGCTCGCGGCCACCGCGCTGCTCTTCCTGCTGCCCACCGGGTTCTGGCTGAGCCGGCTGCTGGCCGAGGCCGGCGCGACGGCGTTCGCGCTGGCCGCGCTCTGCGCCGCCGTACCCCTGCTGCGGCCGGGCGGCCCGACGCGCGGCCGGCTCCTGCTCGGCGGCGCGGTGCTGGCCGGGCTGCTCGGCTCGACCGTCACCCGGCCGGCGACCGGCCTGCTGCTGTCGGGCGCGCTGACGGCGGTGCTCGGCGCGCTGACCCTGGCGCGCCGCCGCCGGGCCGGCTGGGAGCCGGGGCTGGTCGTGCTCACCGCCGCCTGCGGCGTGGCCACGGCGGTCTGGCTCGGCCTCAGCGCCGCGCTGGACATCCCCGGCGCGGCGGAGACGCTCCAGGACAAGTTCACCGTGCACTTCACCCGGCCGGACGTGCCCGACCCGTGGCCCCGCCTGGTGGAGCTGAACCGGGACTTCTGGCCCGCCCAGCTCAACGCCTGGTGGAACGAGGGCGCGCCGCTGGCCGCGTCGCCGTTCCTGGCCCTGCTGCTGATCGGCTTCGCCGCCCTGTTCCGGGCGCTGCCCGGCCGGGCCGCGCTGCTCTTCGCCACGGCCGGGGCGACCGGACTGCTCACGCTGGTGGCCCACCCCAAGGAGTCCGAGGCGGACCGGCTGGTCCTGGTCATCTGGCTGCCGGTGGTGGTCGGCCTCGCCATGCTGCTGGGCAGACCCGCCCGACCCGCTCCGGCGCCCGCCCCGGACACGGCGGGCGGGCCGGACACGGCGGCCGGGTCGGACACGGCGGCCGGGTCGGACACGGCGGCCGGGTCGGACACGGCGGCCGGGTCGGGGCGGCAGCCCTCGGAGTAGGGACCGCCCGGGCGGTCAGCGGGTCAGCGGGCGGACGTCCCAGAGCCAGACGTCGTCGACCCGGCGGCCCGGACCGAAGCACGCGTCCAGCACCGCGCGGAGCGCCTCGGCGCGGGGATGCCGGGGCAGCGCCACGGCGTCCGCCCGCCAGTGCCGCACGTCCAGCTCCGCCTGCGCGCGTTCCGCGGGGGTGATGGTGACCGGCGCCGGGCGTTCCCCGGTGGCCACCTGGGTCAGCAGGACCGCGGTGGGCCGGGGGTCCACCCCCCACCGGCCGGTGTCGTCGGTGGGGGAGGTCGGTCCGAGGAAGTAGCCCTGCGGCACGGCGAAGCCGACACCCGCGGCGGCGCCCCAGCGCACCGAGGTCATGTTCTCCACCGGCACCGGCACGAGCGTCCGCCCGGGCGCGACGTGCTCCCGCCACCCGCCGGCGGTGACGAAGTCGGGCACCTCCGGGCGGCCCACGGCCGGCAGCGGGGTCGGCAGCAGCGGCACCAGCGCGACGGCCAGCGCCACCGCTACCAGCGGCCGGACCGGCACGACGCCCACCCGGGCCGGGACCCGGCCGGAGAGCAACCGGTCCACCACGATCGCCACGAGCACCCCGAGGGCGGCCGTGGTGATCAGGGCGAAGCGGGCCACCACCATCGCGTCGACCACCGGCAGGCCGTTCAACAGCCGGAACGGCCCGGGGACCCCGGGCCCGCGGACCGCCCAGTTGATCGTGTTGCCCAGCGAGAAGAGCGCCGCCAGCACCGCGGTGAACCCCAGCACCCGGACCAGGTGCTCCCGGCGCAGCCAGGCCACCGCGGCGACCGCCACCAGCACCAGCGGCCAGCCGTAGAAGCTGGCCTCCTCGGTCACGTTGGCGGCCAGCCGGCGGTCACCCTGCGGGCCGCCGCCGAGCGACTCGGTCGCGTAGCTGAAGTAGGAGGCGAGCCGCAGGGCGTACTTGTCGGGGTCGGTGGGGTGTCCGCTGCGGTGCTGCGGGCCGAGGAACTGCATCCAGAGCGGGTACGCCGTCACCAGCAGGGTCAGCGCGCCGGCGACACCCAGCACGGCCAGCGCCCGGGGAGCCGCAGCCAGCGCGGCCCGGGGCCGGAACAGCACGTGGCCCAGCAGCGCCATCACGCAGGCCAGGGCGAGGATGAAGAGGATCTCGACGCTGACGAAGAACTGCGCGGAGACAAGCGCACCGAGGATGAGCCCGTCGCGCAGCGGGCGCCCGCCGCGGGTGAGCCGGGCCACCCGCCACACGATGAGCGGGACCAGCCACTGCGCGGTGATGTGCGGGTGACCGTTGCTGTGCGAGATGAGGGCCGGCGCGAAGGCGCAGCAGGCGGCGCCGACCAGCGCCGCCGCGCGGTTGCCGACCACGTGCCGGGAGAGCACCCAGTACCAGGCGAAGCCGGTGCCGGCGAGGTTGAGGGTCATCAGCACCAGGTAGGACAGCGAGGCGCCGCCCAGCAGGGTGACCGGCGCGAGCATGATGCCGGGCAACTGGATGCCCACGTTTGTCATCAGGTTCACGCCGTCCGGCGCGTTCTGCAACGTCGTGAAGAACGGGTTCTCCAGGTTGGCCACCGCGTGCGCCGCGTGGGCCAGCATCCACTCGTTGAAGTCCTGGTCCGCCGGCTGCGCGCCGAGCACCCGGCCGTGCACGTCGCGCCAACCCCGGGCGGTCACCCAGAGCGCGCCGGCGAGGAGGACGAGCACGGCGAGGAGGTCCGGCCGGCGCCGGCGGGGCTCCCGCGGCGGATCAGCCGGCGCGCGCTCCTCGGCGGCGTCGGTGGAGAGGTCTGTCGCCGGGGGATGCGCTGCGGTCACGGTGCCCGATCCTACTCATGGCGACGTGCTCCACGGTGCCTCCGCTCCGGCCGCCGGGGGCTGCGTCGGAGCGGGCGGGTGGTCGGGCAGCAGCCGGGAGTAGACACCGTCGAGCACCCGCGCCTGCGCCTCCCACGTCCACGACTCCAACAACCCCGGACGCTCGTACGCCTCCCGATAACGCCCCGGATCCCCCAACACCCCCCGCACCACCCGCACGAAGTCCCCCACATCCTCCGCCCGGAACACCTCACCCTGCCCCGTCGACCGCACCGTCTCCGCCATCGTCCGCACATCACTGACCACCAACGGCAACCGCGCATGCGAATACTCGAAGAACTTCGTGATCAACGCAATCTCATGATTCGGCCAATGATGAATCGGAATGACCCCCACCGAAGCCCCCGACAAGAACGGCACCACCTGATGATGCGGCACGTACGACAACACGTGCACCCGCTCAGCCACCCCCAACTCACCCGCCCGCACCACCAACCCCTGCACGTACGGGGCGGCGGGGCGGGGCACCACCAGCGCCACGTGCGCGCCGGGCAGCTCGGTGAGCGCCTCGACCATGATGCCGAGGCCCCGCTGTTCTGCGGCGGCACCGCTGTAGACCAGCAGCGGCACGTCCGGCCCGATCCCGCAGAGCTGGCGGATGTCGGGCACCCCGTCGCCGCCGCCCGCCGCGTCCGCGCTGCTCGGGGTGTTCAGCACGACTGTGGGCTGCTCGGGCAGGTGGTGCCGCTCGCGCAGCAGGTCGGCCAGCCCGTCGGAGACGGTGAGCACCGCGTCGGCGTACGGGGCGTACTCCCGCTCGTGGGCCGTGTTGGCCGGCAGCCACCGGGGGCTGTCGTTCCAGCGCCGGATGCCGGGCAGGAACTCGTGGGCGTCCCAGACCAGCGCGACGCGCCGGCCCTTGGCGGCGGCCCGCAGCTTGGCCCGCGCGCCGACCCCGAGCATGCGGAAGTCGTTGGCGTGGATCAGGTCCGGCCGCAGCTTGTCGACCACCGGCCCGTAGGCCAGCTCGAAGTCCCACAGCGCCGGGTCGAGCCGGCGCCAGGCGCGGTCGCCGGCCACCGTCTGCCAGAACTTGGTGTAGAGCTGGTCGACCGGGGTGGCCAGGTCCTTGCGTGCCTCCTGGGCCCGGCTGAGCTGGCGGCGACGCAGCGACACCCAGCGGCGCGACACCTTCGTCGCCAGCAGCTCACCCCGCAGCAGCTGCCGGCTCAGCGTCAGCCCGGCGGAGGAGCGCCCCTCCCCCCGGGCCTGACTCAGCGCGCCGAGCCGCGCCTCCAGGTCGGCGCGACGGGCGCGCACCTCCTGCTCGCGGCGGGCGGCGATGCCGGTGGGCGGGTACGCCAGCGGGCCGCGCACCCAGTGGCGGCGGAACTCGTGCGGCGCCCGGGCGAGCGAGGTGGTCATCGGCAGCAGCCGGACCTCGGCCCCGCCGAGCTGCCAGGTCTTGACCTTGCCGGTGGCCGAGCGGCCCAGCAGGACCACGTCCCAGCCGGCCTCGGCGGCCGAGGCGGCGGTCTTCTGCACCCGGGAGTCGCCCTCGACGGCGTTGTCCACGAGCATGACCACCCGACCCCGGGTGGCGGGGGTGGCCGGTCCGGCGGCGCCGTCGGTCATGGGTGTCTCCTCCGTCCGTGCGGCCCCGTCGGGCCCCGGCGAGTGTACGGCAGCGGCGGCCGCCCGGACGCCACGCTCCCGGTGCGCCGGGGCGGTCGACGGCCGTCGCGCGGCGGTCCACCCACCGGCCGCGGCGGCGTCGGCGGACACCCCCGCCCGGGGCACTAGCATGGCCCGGTGACCGCCTCCCACCCTGTCAACGTCGCGCCGGCCGTCGGGGCCGGCCCCGCACCGTCACCGGCCCCGCCCCGGTCGGACGGCGCCGTCGCCACCGCGCACCCGGAGGGCCGGGCCGGCGGACCACCACCCCGCGAGTACGGGCTGGACGCGCTGCGGGTCGTGGCGATCTGCGGCGTGGTGGCGATCCACGTCTTCGGCGTCGTCGTCGGCCAGGACGACCTGCGCGGCAACCTCGGCTGGTGGGTCGCGACCGCGATCGACATCGGCGCGATCTGGACCGTGCCCGCGTTCATCATGATCAGCGGGGCGTTCGTGCTCGATCCGCGGGCGCACCGGGCCGGCCCGGCCGCGTTCTACCGCAAGCGGTTCGCCCGGATCCTCCCCGCCATGATCGTCTGGCACGTGGTGTACGTGGTCGTGGTGCGGATGGCGATGCGGGGCGAGGAGGTGAGCCTCACCCTGCTCACCCGGCTGCTGATCGACGGCAAGGTCTTCACCGCGCTGTACTTCCTCTGGCTGATCGCCGGGCTCTACGTGCTCGCGCCCGTCATCGCGCCGTTCCTGCACGCCGGCGGGCGGCACCGCGCGCTGGTCACCGCCGGGGTGGCGCTGGGCTGGACCATGGTGGCGTACATGATCCCGGGCATCGCCCTGATGCTGGGCGACTCCCGGCCGAACATCCTGACCAGCTGGAACCGGTGGTGGCCGTACGTCGGCTTCTTCATCGCCGGCTGGGCCCTGCGCCGGGTGGTGCTCAACCGGCTCTGGACGGCGCTCGCCCTGCTCGGCGCCGGCCTGCTGCTGGCCGAGGCGATCTGGCAGTTCGGGGTGGCGCCCGAGCACCGCCTGCTCCAGGCCACCTTCCCGGTGATGGCGACCGGCACCCTGGTCGCCGCCGCCACCCTGCTGATCTTCATGGCCTCGGTGAGCATCGGGTCCCGGGTCACCTGGCGCCCCGCCGTGGGCCGCCTGGTGACGCGCCTCTCCGACGCCTCGTTCGGGGTGTTCCTGATCCACCTGCTGGTCTTCGAGGTCTTCCGGCAGCTCATCCCCGACGTGGAGGCCGGACGGTCGCTGGTGGTCATCGGGCTGACCTACCCGGCCGTGCTGGTCATCTCCTTCGCCGTCTCCATGCTGGCGTCGAAGATCCCGTACGTCCGCGCGGTCTTCTGACCCCACCATCGCCCGGCTCGTCGTCGACGGCGCTCACCTCAACGCCGAGGAGACCTTCCACCACAACCTGACCACCATCTTGGACGGCAT